>JAETSS010000004.1 GCA_021769545.1 Eubacterium sp. | reverse complement strand
TGTATACCTTTTTCAGCGTATCGATAAACACATCTGTCTCATCCAGATTAGCGACTACTTCTATGTCCAGTATCTTAGAATGGTTTCCCACGCCTCTGTTGTCTCTCGCCAAAGCAAGCGACTTAACGCCGTATGCTTCATGGAATGCTCTAGCCATACTGTAAACATTTATATCGCTTGCAAGTAATATCGGTAAAAATTCTGTTGTTTTCATATTTTTTCCTCACCTTAACTATACATTTTTTACTTTAATACAATTATTTTTATCAATCAAAACGAATTTATTATAATCCCTGCACCACCCCATGTCAATCAAGATCATGAGTGAAAGCTACGATAGCTTTAAATTATGTGGCGATAGGTTATGTTTTATGATAGAATATTTTTGTGAATAATATAAGAAGAAAGAGGCATATTATGAAATTTTATATTGCGCTTTGGTATGCAAAGCTTATCAACATCGTTATAAATATCGTGGATAAAAGCAGAGGCTCAAACCTTTCCGGAAAAAAAGCCATGAAGATCGATCCTCAAATGGTGTCCCACTTCAAGGGCATAGACTATTCAAAGGTTTTATTCATTACCGGAACAAACGGCAAGTCCACAACGACGAATCTTATCACCCACATATTTAAAAACAGCGGTAAAAATGTCATAGCAAATCTGGAGGGCGCAAACCTTATCTACGGTATTGCCACCGCATTATCGAAGGCAGCTTCACTCACGGGCCGCATCAAAGCCGACTATATAATATTCGAAACAGATGAAAGGTATCTGCCCCTTATCCACAGGCAGCTGCCTGCAGAAAACATCATGATAACCAATCTGCAAAAGGATCAGGTCCAGAGAAACGGCGATCCCGATTTCATTTACCGAAAATTATTCGATGCCATAGGCGGAAACGTCAGACTCTTCCTCAACAATGAAGAACCGAGGACCAAATCATTTGACGAAAACAGCAGCCGTATCATAACCTACGGTGTCGCCAGACACAGTGAGGCCTTTACTAAGGATTCGTCATTCCCTACTATGGCCTGCCCTAAATGCAAGCATAAGATCGTATTCGATTATTACAACAACGACGGCGTCGGTAAGTTCCACTGCGAAAACTGCGGACATGCCAGCTATGAAGCAGCGGACTATACTATAACGGATATCGATTTTAAAGCGAGAACTTTTAAGCTGAGAGAGGTTTCCTTTAACATGCCTTATGACATGCCGTACATGTGCTATAACTATGCAGGCGCGTTGGCAGTTGCCCGGGAACTGGGAGGGATCGAGCCAAAGGATGCTGCAGAAACATTCAGGCAGTTCAAAAATGTCGGCGGCAGATATGAGATCCTGAAATACAAGGGCAAGACCATAAAATACATGAGGATCAAGCAGGAAAACCCTGAAACTCTGCAGACATGTATAAACGTAATGGCGGCAGACCCCAACAAAAAAATGGTGTGCCTCGGATTATGTCCGTTGATTGACTTTATACCGCACTATACAAATTCCTTCTACGCTTTCGACTGCGACTTTTCGGCGCTTACAAGATCCAATGTCGAAAAGTACTTCTGCTTTTCCGAGGAAGTCTGCTACGATACTGCCAACAGATTGATATACGAGGGAGTCGATCCTTCCGTAATATCCATAGCCAACACAGAAGATGTCGAAACGATATTCAGAGAGATAGAAAGTGTAGAGGCCGATGATATCTACCTGATAACATGGATAAAGACCTTCTACAGCATGAAAAAATATATCGATCAGCAATCAATATCTCAGCAGGAGGAAAAATAAATGAACACGATAAAAACAGCATGGCTCTTTCCCGATACATTGTATCTCCATGGAGAACGAGGAAATATACTGGCTCTTGAGCGTTTTGTGAAAATGTCTCATCTGGATGCGCAGACAGATAAAATAGATTTTGAAAGTACAGATTTCGATCCTATGGACTACGATATAATTTTCTGTCCTCCCGGAGAGATAGCATCTTTTCCGGTGATCCTTGAATATCTGCGACCTCTCAGGGAACGCTTCAAGGAATATGTAAACGCGGGAAGACCTCTGATAGCGACAGGGACATCCATTGCCTTATGGTGTGATACCGTGAAAAGGACAGACGGAACAACCATCGACGGACTTGGTATTTTATCCGTTGATGTACATGAAAACGAAGCCGTATACGGCGATGATGTCTTTTTCAAATGCAGCTATAATGGTGTCGGCTTAGAAATCATCGGTAATCAGATCCAGATGGCGGATTTTGTTAACAAGGGCGAGGAGACCTTCGGAGAGCTGACCTACGGATATGGAAATACCGGAAAGGATACTGCTGAAGGTTTCAAAAAAGAGAATTCCTTCTTTACAAATTCCCTCGGTCCTGTACTTGTGACAAATCCATGGCTCACTGCGGAGATCATCAAAGTTGCCGCTGCAAACAAGGAGATAGCGCTTCCTGAATCGTGCTTTGACTTTTCCCTTGAAGAAAAATCATTTGAAACGAAAAAGAATTTTATTATGAAAAAGGAAAGCAGATTAACGAACTGCAAAAGAAGCATATAGATAAAAAGCTATCTGCGGTATTTTACATCATAACGCGGATGGCTTTTTTTGATACTCACCTTCTCAAGCCGGCTGTCCGGCATTTTGTACACGGCTGATATCCACTGCTTTAGCATATTCGTCTATCCGTCCCTGAAACAGCAGCGTAAGCTCGGGAAGCCACATGTAGTCCACCGGCCGCATCAGTGCCGGTTCCTTGGGAAGACCCAGGGCGCGGCCGTTTCGGAGCACCTCGCTTACGAACTGTGAGCAGAAGAAATGTCTTCGCCTTCGAAACGGGATATTGAAATGGCACAGCAGCAGGCCCAGTATGTTGAAATGGCATCGTCCCGGATCGGATATTATCCTCCCCACCTCTTTCTTTACGCTGTAATAGACATCATCCTCCACGTGCAGTGCATATATGGCGCACGGGATATGCGAATGTCTTTTGTAATACCCTCTGGTAAGGCTTTCCCGACAGGGTCCTGCAGGAAATATTGTTCTGCCGTTTTTTCTCGACGAGCTGTAAAGCAGCCGGAGCCTGCTGTCGAAGGATATCGATATATGCGTGTACGTGTCGTCTGTTATGAGTCGCACCGCCTTTGACAGTACGGTTTCCGATCTGGTAAGTAAAATGTATATTATTTTCAATGCTTCATCCCCCTGATATGTCCTTATATATCGTCTCTATCTCCCGAATCCTATATCCACATCTCCGCAGTCGCTGACTATCTTTATGAGGTTCTCTCCGGACCCAACGGTGATGCGCTTATCCATATAGTCGTATTCGCTCTCGCCTATGCTGAGTTCGCCTATATAAACATCTGCATCTACGGAATAGAGAGCCTCTGCAAGAGCAGTATCCAGCTCGATATCTCCCGAGTCGCTCCTTATCTCCGTAGTTCCCGTGAATTCACCGCTGATGTCTATATCTCCGAGATCGCTGTCGATGTAAAGGCCGCCGCATTTCAGATCTTCGGCATCTATATCTCCGGCATCACTGATGATGCGCAGGCTCACACAGTCGACTGATACGAAATCCATATCCCCATAATCCTCTTCTATCTTGATATTGCCTGCCGATACGTTTTCGATGTTCACATCACCGTAGTCGCTGTCGATATTTATATCCCTCAGCGTCTTTCCCTCCGGCACGTATATCTCGACAAGCGGCATGGAATCTCCGAATCTGAAATTGACCAATGCATGGTCGTCTCCCACATCGGCCGATACCTTGAGCACTCCGTCGACGACCTCAAGCTGCGGCGGCGTGTAATTCTTATCGAAGCGGAGCCTTGCTTTTTCAGTGTTTCCCCTGCATATTACCACATCCACGCTGCCCTTTACCTCTATCGCATCGAAGGTCGTTCCTTCATCAAGCTGCATATAGGTCATATTCGCGTATCCCACATCGAACCATTCATATCTATCGCTCATTTTATCCAGATTCCTTACGCCGCCCGTAACGTATCCCACTACGGATAACAGGAGCCCCAGACCGACTGCAATGGCACAAACGATAAAAAATCTTTTTAATCCCTTACTCATCATCTTCACCTCCCACTGATGATACCTACTCCTGATAGCGCCATTTCCTGCGTTCGTTTGCATTCACCATCTTTTCTATGTTCCTTCTGTCGTTTCGCCTTCTGACAGCTCTGATGATGGCGTTGGTGGCAGCCTTTACTCCCATGAAGAGCAGCACTCCCATAGCTGCCATGAAGCCCAGGGCTCCGAGGCCCGTACCTACCAGCAGCACCGATGATGAAAAGGCCACCGGTATCGCCATGATGCCCATCACTATGCATCCCACAGCGCCTGCTATGCAGCCGATGATAGCAGCAAACACTGCCACAATACAGCATACGACGGTTATGAATATGGCTATGGCCACAGCTCCCAGCGCTATTGCCAGAGGTATCGATACGGGTGCGGCGCATATGCCGATTATCACATACCATATGGCCGATATCCCCTTTCTTGCAGTCGGCTTTTCTTCTTCGTCGAACAAGCGCACCGCATACTGGGATTTTATCTGAGCCGCCACCTTCTTGGGGCTCCCCAGCCTTTCCAATACCTCCTGCTCGTTTTCAGGTCCGGCTTCGTCGAAATATTCTTCATAATATTCTATCGCCGCATCTATTTCCTCCTGCGGCAGCTTCGAGATCTCTCTGCGAAGCTTATCAATAAATTCCTTCCTATTCATCCTCTCCGCCTCCAATATTTTCTTCGTTCTCCCCGTCTTTATCTCCTAAAAACGTGTCGATGGCTATCTTGTAATCCAGCCACTGCAGCCGATATTCCTTCAGTCTGCTCTTTCCTTCCTCGGTAATGGAGTAATATCTCCTGTTTCTCCCCTGATACGGTTTGTCATATGTCCTACACAGATTCTCTTTCTGCAGTCTCCTGAGAACCGGGTACAGGGTAGATTCCGAAACTATTATAGCCTGCTTGATGGACTGCGTTATCTCATATCCGTACGTGTCGCCCTTGGCGAGTATCGCCAGTGCACACGCGTCCAGCAGGCCCGATTCGATCTTAAAACCCATACGTCCCTCCTTTTGCTGTAATGTATAATATCATTTTATGTTTAATACTATATATCATATAATATTGTTTGTCAACATAATATTATAGAAAAAATCCCATAAACTTTTTTATTGACCTTTGATAGCATTTATGCTGTCGTCCGGACAAAGCATCAACGTGCCGACTACATAGTATGTATAAAAGCGGGATCCGCATTATTTACCGATGCATCTGTTAACATTATGTAAACTCCTCTCATGAGACTTCTCCACAATCGACTAAAATCATATAAAATAATGGAGAAAAATTTGCCGGCAGGCGTTAAAAAAGTGGAATACAGGCATATATGCACGATAAAAATGACTATGGAGCATCAAAAATCGGGTTTTCAGGACCTTTGCGGGCAAAATCCTGCCGAAAATGGTTTACATAAAACCAAATTTCTCCATCGACAGTCAAAGAATCTAAAATAAATGGAGAAATACGCCGACAATAAAAAAAAAGAGGCTTCATCAGCCTCTATCATATTATCATTTCACCATCACACGCCGGGAAGTATCCCCTTTATGACCTCCCGCATTTCCCGTGGGTCGGTTATGCTGTTGGTCCTGCGCCTCAATGCGGCCGCACCGTGCATGCCCTTGACATACCAGCCTATGTGCTTGCGTATCTCCCTGACTGCGATGGCGTCGCCCTTGTTTTCCGCCACCATATCGAAATGCTGCAGCAGCATGTCTATGCGTTCTCTGTCGGTTGGCGGCGGCAATGTCACGCCGTCCTTCCACAGTGCGTTTGCCTCTCTGAATATCCACGGATTACCCAAGGCTCCTCTGGCTATCATCACTCCGTCGCAGCCCGTCTGCTCCATCATCTCGACGGCATCCTTTCCGCAGAATACGTCACCGTTGCCTATTACGGGGATCCTTACGCTGCGCTTTACTCCGGCGATAGCATCGCGATCCGCCTTGCCTTCATAGTACTGCTCCCTTGTCCTTCCGTGTACGGCTATCGCGGCTACTCCCGCCGATTCAAGTGCCCGGGCAGTCTCAACAGCCGTATTGGTGCCCTTTTCAAAGCCTATCCTTATCTTGGCGGTCACAGGCTTTCCTGCTTCCTTCACCATGGCGGAAACTACATCGTAAAGCACGTCCAGCTTCTTCAAAAGCGCCGATCCTTCTCCGTTTTTCACCACCTTGGGAACGGGGCATCCCACATTGAGATCAAGTATCGCATTCCTTTCATTGCGAAGCTCCTTTGCCGCAAAGGCCAGTATCTCGGGATCACTTCCGAAAAGCTGGAACCCTACTGGGCCTTCATCTTCTCCTATCTCAAGGAGCTGACGGCTTTTCCTGTCGCCGTACCACAGGCCCTTGGCGCTTACCATTTCCGTATAAACCAAAGAAGCCCCTTGCCGTGCGCAGAGGCTTCTCATAGCTTTATCCGTTATTCCCGCAAGGGGAGCCAGTACAAAAGGCGTTTCCGGCTGAAAATCTCCGATCTTAAAGGTCTTCGCCATATTCATTGCACCTTTCCCTGTCCACCTTGAGATTCAGCTTTTTTGACTTCCTGTTCTTCTCATATATGAGCTGCAGTCCTTCCAGCGTAAGCATCTTATCCACGTGATCTATGCAGTCTATGCCCGAATTTATCATAGTGGCAAGGCCGCCCGTGGCGATTACCTTTACCTCTATATCGGGATCGTTGCTGTATTCCCTCAGCTCCTTCTTCATCTTCTTGACTATATAATCCACCATGCCCATATGGCCGTACACAAGTCCCGACTGCATGCTGTTTATGGTATTCCTGCAGATAACATGACCCGGCTCCTCCAGCTCTACCTTAGGCAGCTTGGCTGTCTTTTCAAAGAGTGCGTCGGAAGATATCTTGAGTCCCGGTGCTATGGTGCCGCCGATATACTCGGCCTTTTGTGAAACCGCGCAGAATGTGGTGGCCGTTCCGAAATCTATTATGATAAGGGGGCCGCCGTATTTGGCGTGGGCCGCCACAGCGTTCACTATCCTGTCGGAGCCGACCTGCTTGGGATTATCGTACTTGATAACCAGCCCGGTCTTGATCCCCGCGCCTATCACTATCGCTTTCCTGTGAAAATATTTCTGCGAAAGATGCTGCAGGGTATACAGCACCGAAGGGACTACCGTGGCGATGATAACGTCCTTTACATCCTCCACGTTGAGTCCTTCATACCTGAACAGTTCGCTGATGATCATACCGTATTCATCAGCGCTCTTGTTGTTATCCGTCTCCAGTCGCCAGTTGGTGATCATCTTGCCTTCTTTAAATACACCTAATACTATATTAGTGTTTCCAACATCAAATGCCAGTAGCATGGGCTTCTCCTTTGCTCTGTAAAATTTTTGTTCTATCTTATAAATAGAGACGGTCAATACAGACCGTCTCTATTGTAACACAAATATGTAAAATCAAAAATACTTTATTTTAGGGTTACGAGAACATCTCCTGCATTGACATTCGCTCCCTTTACTGCAGGTACTGTATCAACTGTGCCTGCTGCAGGTGCCATGATCTCATTTTCCATTTTCATGGCTTCCAGTATTACCAGTACGTCTCCCTGATTTACCGACTGTCCGGCACTTACCTTGACATCCAGTACGGTTCCCGGCATAGGAGCTGAAATGGTGTTTGCTCCGCCTGATGCAGGTGCCGGAGCTGATGCTACAGGCGCAGGAGCCGGGGCAGGTGCTGCAGGGGCAGGTGCAGGGGCTGCCGCAGGAGCCGGAGCTGCCGCAGGGGCTGCCGGTGCTACTGATGCGCCGCCTACTTCTTCAACCTCAACTGCATACGTCGTTCCGTTGACAGTGACATTATATTTCTTCATAATTCTCATTCCTTTCGATATATTTTCCGACCGCTTATCTCATATGATAAGCACGATTAAAATCTTCTGCTTTCAATGCAGTCATCTATTGCTGCATTGGACCAGGGCGTACTTTCCCCGGAAAGTCTGGTGATCTTCCTGACTATCAGACTGCCCGTTCCGCCGTCTGCTCTGTATGCCTCCAGGGCTGCCGCAATAACTGCTACCGTAATATCAGCATTATCCGATACTACAGGCGCTGCGGCCTGCGAGGGCGTGGCATCGGCTATAGGCGTCTCCTGTGCCTTCTTGTCTTTGTTCATGCCGCTTACGCATCTTCCCATGATAGCTACGAAGCCCCATAAGATCAGCAGCACGCAGAAAGTGATTCCCATACCCATTATCATGGTTATGAGCGATCCCATCATCTTGTCGCCGAATCCCAGCGAATCGAACAGTGAAGGATCCGAAAATTTATCCATCATACTCATTATGCCACCTCCTAAAGCGGAATATTACCGTGCTTCTTGGCCGGCAATGATTCTCTCTTGGTACTAAGCATATCCAGTGCGCTTATTATCCTCTGTCTCGTAGTCGCCGGCTCGATAACGTCGTCTACATATCCGAGTCCTGCGGCAACGTACGGATTGTTGAATTTTTCTTCGTATTCCGCGATCTTCTCGGCTCTGAGAGCGTCAGGATCGTCCGAAGCCTTTATTTCCTTCTTTACCGAGGAAATGATATTTACCGCGCCGGAGGCTCCCATTACCGCTATCTGTGCGGTAGGCCATGCCATTACCATGTCGGCTCCCAGCTCCTTGTTGCACATTCCTATGTATGCTCCGCCGTATGCCTTTCTCAGTATCACCGTGATCTTAGGCACTGTCGCTTCGCAGTACGCATACAGCATCTTGGCTCCGTGTCTTATGATGCCGCCGTATTCCTGACCTGTGCCCGGCAGAAATCCCGGAACGTCTTCTATGGTGAGAAGCGGAATATTGAAGGCATCGCATCTTCTTATGAATCTTGCCGCCTTATCCGATGCATCTATATCGAGACAGCCTGCTCCGAACTTCGGCTGGTTGGCTATGACGCCTACCGTCGCTCCGTCGAGTCTGATGAAGCAGGTTATCATGTTCTTGGCATAATGCGGCATCACATCGTATATCTTGCCGTTGTCCGCCAGCTTTGTTATGACATCGTACATATCATATGCCTTGTTTGGATTATCCGGAATTATATCGTTGAGCTCCGGTATCATCCTGTTGATATCATCATCGCAGGCATATACGGGAGCCGTCTCCATATTGTTGGATGGCATATAGCTGAGGAGCTCTCTTACCATCATGAGAGTTTCCGTGTCATCCTTGCCCACAAAGTGAGCCACACCGCTTACGGTGTTGTGAGTCATGGCTCCTCCCAGCTGTTCTGCGGTCACCTCTTCGCCCGTTACCGTCTTGATTACCTCCGGTCCCGTGATAAACATCTGACTGGTCTTGTCTACCATGAACACGAAGTCCGTTATGGCCGGGGAATATACCGCGCCGCCGGCACAAGGTCCCATGATGACGGATATCTGCGGGATCACTCCCGATGAAATGGTATTGTTATGGAATATCTTGCCGAATCCGGAAAGTGCGGCAACGCCTTCTTCTACTCTTGCGCCGCCTGAATCCTGCAGACCTACGATAGGTGCTCCCATCTTAAGAGCCATAGACTGTACTTTAACGATCTTTTCTGCATGATATTCTCCCAGGGATCCGCCGCTTACGGTAAAGTCCTGTGCGAAGGCGAATACCAGCCTTCCGTCCACCTGTCCGTATCCCGTGACAACGCCGTCACCGGGCAGTTCCTTTTTATCCATACCGAAATTATTGCATCTGTGCTTAACGAAAGCATCGATCTCAACGAAGCTGTCCTTGTCAAAAAGGATATCCAGCCTTTCTCTGGCTGTCAGCTTGCCCTTGGCGTGCTGCGCCTCGATTCTCTTCTCGCCTCCGCCCTGCGCAAATTTTTCCTTCATTTTGCGGAGTTCTTCCAGCTTGTTCATTTAAGCTCCCTCCTTATAATAAGTATTTTGAGTCCTGAGCCGGTACATCCAAAATATGTACCTGTAAAATAATATCTTCACTATAACTTATACATCTCGATTTTGCAACTTCCTTTTTATTTGTATACATTATTCTTACAAAAACAGACAGCCCTCAGACTGTCTGCTGTGCTGCTTTCTTCTATCCTCTGAATTTCTTGTGGAGAGGATACTTGTCTGTAAGTTCCTTCACGATGGCCCTTGCCTTCTCCATAGCTGCCTCGTCCTCAGGATTGTCGATGACGAGAGCGATAGCCTCTACCGTCTTCGCTACGTCCTCTTCCTTGAAGCCTCTGCTGGTCATGGCCGGTGTACCCAACCTGAGACCGCTTGTTACGAACGGGCTCTGAGGATCGTTAGGGATCGCATTCTTGTTGGTTGTGATGTTGGCTTCGTCGAGAAGATTCTCAGCCAGCTTTCCCGTCACACCTTTGTTTACCAGCTTCACCAGTACCAGATGATTGTCCGTACCGCCTGAAACGAGATCGAAGCCCTTGGCATTGAGAGCTTCCGCCAGAGCCCTGGCATTGTCTATCACCTGCTGCTGATATACCTTGAAATCAGGTTCCATGGCTTCCTTGAAGCATACTGCCTTGGCAGCTATTATATGCATCAGAGGACCGCCCTGGGTTCCCGGGAATATAGCCTTGTCTATGGCCTTGGCCAGATCCTGTCTGCACAGGATGAGTCCGCCTCTCGGACCCCTCAGGGTTTTGTGGGTCGTGCTGGTGACGATATCCGCATATTCCATCGGATTCGGATGGAGCCCGGCTGCCACCAGACCTGCTATATGAGCCATATCCACCATGAGAAGAGCGCCTACTTCGTCTGCGATCTCCCTGAACTTGTCCGCATGTATCGTCCTCGGATAAGCCGATGCGCCTGCCACGATGAGCTTAGGCTTATGCTTGAGAGCCAGTTCTCTCACGTTGTCGAAATTTATCATCTCCGTCTCGGGATCCAGTCCGTATGATACGAAATTGTATGACTTACCGGAAATGTTAACCGGGGAACCGTGGGACAGATGACCGCCGTTGGACAGATCCATGCCCAGCACCGTGTCACCGTATTCCAGCACTGCCTGATATACGGCAGTATTGGCATTGGCTCCTGAATGAGGCTGTACGTTGGCGTGATCTGCGCCAAACAGCTTCTTGGCTCTTTCTATGGCCAGCGTTTCCACTTCGTCTACGCACTCGCAGCCGCCGTAATACCTTTTGCCGGGATATCCTTCGGCGTACTTGTTGGTAAGGGCGCTGCCCGCAGCTTCCATGATCTCGTAATTCACGAAGTTTTCGGATGCTATCATCTCTATCTTGGTTTCCTGACGGTCTATTTCCTTTTTTATTGCTGCAGTTATTTCAGGATCTGCTTTTTCAAGATAATTAAAATACATTTTGCTCTCCTTCTTTTCTGTATATTTTATTGTCTGGTTCAGTTTACTACGCGCTCGAGCCGTTTAAGGGCCAGCGCCATGGTGAGTCCCGGTATTATCCTGTTTCCGGTTATCTCAACGCCCAGCATCTCGTTTATTTTCTTGAGTCTGTACTGTACGGTGTTGGTGTGTATTCCCATGAATTCCGCGGTCTTGCCGCTGTTCATGCCTGCATCCAGCACGAAGGTCTCAAGAGTATCCAGAAGCTGCCTGCCCTTGTTTTCTCCCGCTTCCTTGAAGGGCTCCAGAAGCTCCATGTAGTTCTTCTTCACGAAGCCGCCCTGTATCTGTATGTTGATGCAGTTGCTTACCAAAGTCAGCTCATACTTGGTGAATACACGCTTGTACGGGAAAACGTTCTGTACGAAGGACCAGCTTTCGCTTATGAGCCTGTAGGCATCTCCCGCGCCTTCTATGCCGTTGAGTCCCGTCACATGGAAAATGCGCGCCTTCTTGTTTCCCTTGAGCTTATTGAAAAGCTGCACGCAGCTGTTTTTCAGCATGTGGCTTGCGCCCTGTTCTTCATAGGTGAGGATCATGCCGTAGGTCTCGTCGCCCTCCGTTATCTTCATGATGTTGAGATCCTCTTCCTTTTCGAATTCGGCGAAGACCTGACTCTCCACCTCCTGACCTATGCCCTTGGAAAAGAACACGCTCAGGATCTCATCTCCGTTTATCTTTGCCTCGTCCTTCAATGTATATGCAAGGCTCTTGTTGCCGCGCATCAGCGCCTTGATGAATTCGGCTTTTGCATCGCGCTCAGGCGTGTATTTCCACATTCCCATGGCAAGCTGTATTATCTCGGCCAGCTTGGTGATCTCCCCTGCCGTATAGGAATCCTCGTTGTCTACGATAAACATGTAGTATTTATCGTTGTTGATGGTAACGGGGCCCCAATAGGTAAGCACCCCGTTTACATCTATCATCGTATATACTTTGGAATTGCTCTCTACGTTTCTCTCTTTTCCCAGCCTTATGGCATCCGATATGGTGGCCTTGTGCCTGGTCTCCACCGTCAGGATAGGATTGAAATCCTCGCTGAGGATTATCAGCTGAAATTCATTGTTTATCGCCGCTTCTCTGACTGCCGACTGGAAATTGCTGTGCTTCTCGAAGTTCAGCAGATGGAATACCGTATTGCTTATTAGGCTGTTGCTGAAATTATCGCCGTACAATACCTTATCCATGACCTCCGTTATGGCATCACTGTACTCCGCCTCCGCAGGCATCACTATCAGCGGCAGCATGGCACGCTCGGCCGTTTCGATGACTCTGCGGTCAAGGCTGCTGACTACTCTTCCCGTGTAGTACACTACCAGTGCCGCACAGCCGCGCCCTGCGACGCTGCTGACAACATCGCACTGTCTGCGTACATCATCTCTGATGCCGAGAAAGCCCGTCAGCAATATCTTGTTTTTATCGCCTCTGTAAAGACTCAGGTCCTCTGTCTCGCTTGGGTCAAGCACCGTTATGGCCTTGACGTCATTTGACATATTGAGCTTGCCGGCTACCACTTCGGCGCCTTTGAACGCATCAAGCTCAAGGCAATCTGCAACTGTGACCTTCATTATCCGTTCCTCTTTTCTTCGTCCGGATCGTCATCAGCGTCCGGAGCATCCTCTTCATCCGGATCGTCGTCATTGAGATAATCCGTATCGTAAACGGCCAGCTCTTCTTCACTTGGCATATCATCATCAGCGTCCTCGTAAGGAGTCATCTCCTGGTCCGCTTCGTTTATTTCATCGTCGTCATCAGGCAGCTCCTCATCCTTCATTCCCGATAAGTTATCGGGGTCGAAAGGCTTGGCGGTCTTGGTGACGTCATCATACGTCATGATGCCCGGCTTGAATCTGGAATTCTTGTTCTGCTCCGCCAGCGCTTTGGCAGCCTCCTCCAGACGCTGCTTTTCAAGAGCGGCCTGCTTCTTTCGCAGCTTTGCCGACTCCGCCGCTTCCAGCTTATCGCGCTCCTTCTTCTTTTCCAGCTCTTCCTTGAGATCCTCAGCCAGCTCCTTAGGAGTCTTTTCGCCGTCGTAAAGCTGTACGAACTGCTGGTGGTCAAGGGTCTCGATCTCAAGCAGTCCTTCCGCCACTGCGGTGAGCTGCTCAAGATGCTCTTCCAGTATATTCTTTGCAGCTTCGTATGCTTCTTCGATGATGGCCTTTACTTCTTCGTCTATCTCCGATGCCGTCTCCTCCGAATAATTCTTTCTCGTGGAGAAGTCCTTGCCCAGGAACACCTCGTCGGATGAACTGTAGTTTACAGGTCCCAGCTTCTCGCTGAATCCGTACTTGGTCACCATTTCCTTGGCAATATCGGTGGCCCGCTGTATATCGTTGCTGGCGCCTGTACTGATATCGTCAAGCGTCAGCATCTCGGCTACACGTCCGCCCAGCAGATGTATTATCTGCTCTCTCATGGTCTCCTTGGTGCCGTAGTATTTATCCTCCTTAGGAAGTATCATGGTGAATCCGCCCGCTCTTCCTCTAGGGATTATCGTTATCTGGTGAACAGGGTCTGTCTTAGGAAGCACATGTGCCACTACCGCATGACCTGCTTCGTGGTACGCGGTGAGCTTTCTCTCTTCCTCGCCTATGACTCTGCTCTTCTTCTCAGGACCTGCTATTACCTTGGTGATCGCTTCTTCGATCTCTTCCATCCTGATCTTCAGACCGTTTCTTCTGGCAGCCAGAAGTGCCGCTTCATTGAGCATGTTCTCGATATCCGCAGGTGAAAAGCCCGGAGTTCTCCTTGCCAGCACCTTAGGATCCACACCCTCGTCGAGAGGCTTGTTTCTGGAATGTATCCTGAATATCTCTTCTCTTCCCACTATATCAGGTATGCCTATGACTATCTGACGGTCGAATCTGCCCGGTCTCAGCAGTGCAGGGTCCAGAACGTCAGGTCTGTTGGTAGCAGCCAGGATGATGATACCGGCATTCTCGGCGAATCCGTCCATCTCTACGAGAAGCTGATTGAGAGTCTGCTCTCTTTCGTCGTGGCCTCCGCCAAGTCCTGCGCCTCTCTTACGTCCCACTGCGTCGATCTCGTCTATGAATACGATACACGGTGCGTTTTTCTTTGCCTGATCGAACAGGTCTCTTACTCTGGACGCACCTACACCTACGAACATCTCAACGAAGTCCGAGCCGCTTATGGTAAAGAACGGTACGCCGGCTTCGCCTGCCGTGGCCTTGGATATATATGTCTTACCTGTTCCCGGAGGACCTACCAGAAGTATTCCCTTAGGTATCCTTGCGCCGAGACTGTTGTACTTAGCCGGATGCCTGAGAAAATCAACTATTTCCTCCAGCTCTTCCTTTTCCTCCTTAAGGCCCGCTACGTCCTTAAAGGTTATCTTCTTAAGGTCGCTGTCCTTCTGCAGCTTGGCTCTGCTCTTGCCGAAGGACATGGCTTTGCCGCCGCCTCCGCTCTGGTTCATTATCAGAATGAAGAACACGACCATTATGCCCAGCATTATAAAGGTCGGCAGCAGGCTGAGGAATATGGATTCCTTCTTCGGCTCGTCGCTTTCCAGCTTGAGCTTGCCTTCATCGACCTGCGGCATGATATATGAATCATATATATAGCTCAAATCCACTGCGCTGTTCACGAAGGCGTATACCTTATCTCCCGATTTCAGTTCCGCCGTCATTTTGGTCTCGGTCACATTGATTGTCTCAACTTCGTTTTCTTTCAGGTATTTTACCATTGTCGAAGTCTTGACTTCCTTCTGCTCCTCAGGCGTATCGCTGTTATAAAACCATACCATCGCCAGCACAAGTCCGAATATGACTACATAGATTCCGATGTTTTTAGCCTTTTTCAAGTTTTCAATCCTCCCGGTAATGTGTTTTCGTCGCAATTTTTTGTTGATTTTAAACAAATTCAATACAACATTTTATCATGGAAACCAATTCCCTTCAATAGAATGCCGCTTTTTTGATGGTAAATTCACATAAAATTCAATTTCTGAAGAATATCACTCGTCCCTTTGCGACCTTGAGCCTGTAGCCGTGTGGAAATTCCACCGTTTTCGGCGCCTGCTTCTTCGAGATTATGGAATCTGCGGACTTTATCCGTTCCTCCGAGATATCCTTCTCAAGACCTATCTCTGCGAAGGCTTTCATTATCAAGCGGTGCCTTATGGCAGACGGCTGTCCCCAGAGACCTTCGCGGTCCATGACGACTCTGTCCGGCATCCGGCACGCCGCTTCGCCGTCCGCCTTCTCCTGTCCGCCGATTATCAGCTCACCGTATGCCTTCTCCGTCTGCTGCCACAGATAGTCCTTGTCCTCTGCGGCTATGCGGGACAGACGCACCAGACTTTCCTTTATATTTTCATTGTATCCATTTTCGATAAAAGGTATCAGTTCCAGCCTGATTTTATTTCTGGAATACAGCATCTCATTGTTGGTGTGGTCTATGACGGGCTCCAGCCGGTGATCCGCGCAGTATTCCTCTATCTGGCTCCTGTATATGTCAAGAATGGGCCGTATCACACTGAATCCGCGCTCCCGGCGCTCGTACGCCATACCTGCAAGTCCGTCGGTGCCCGTGCCCCGCAGCAGTCTGAACAGTACGGTCTCCGCCTGATCGTTGGCGTTCTGGGCCACCGCGATCTTTACGGAAGCTCTTGCCTCTTCTTTCTTTAAGCCCTTTTTCTCGAGCTCTTCGGCTATCTCCGACGCCGTCCGGTAGAATGCGTCGTATCTGGCCTTTCTTCCTGCTTCCTCGCTTGTCATGGAAAGCTCACTCGCCAGCGCGTTGCAGTCTACTGTAAAGAGCCTGCAGGTTTTTCCCATCTCCTCGCAGAGCTTCTGCACATATTTCTGATCCCGCTCTGCTTCGCCGGGCCTCAATTTGTGGTTCAGATGCACCGGATGTACCGTTATGTCCATCTGCTTTTCCAGTCTCATGAGCATATGAAAAAGGCATACCGAATCGGGTCCGCCGGACAGACCCAATACGATATGCTGCTTGTTTTCTATCAGATTATGCTCCGCTATGGTTTTTTTGACTCGTTCGA
>JAETSS010000303.1 GCA_021769545.1 Eubacterium sp. | reverse complement strand
GCAGTTCCTCGCTGTATACCTGTCCGGTAAGCGGGCTTATGTATACTTGGCTCTTTGCCTTGTCCGGAAGGCCTCCTGCAATGCTGCCGCCTCCGAAGGTCAGTCCTATTATGCCTATGGCTATTACCAGCACAGCCAGAACGATCACTGCTATCAATAATTTGCTTGGTTTCCTTTTACCGTGTCTTTTTGTTACAGTTTGCATAAGTCTTTTACTTTCCCTTTCCGACTTTATTTGTTATACTGTATTGTATCATACATCAGAAGGAGTTAGAACAATGAAATACAATTTTTCACCAAAGGGAGTATGCTCTTCAAAGGTAGAATTCGATCTTGAAGGGGATGTAGTCAGAAACATACGCTTCGAAGGCGGCTGCAACGGAAATCTCAAAGCGATATCCGCTCTTGCCGATGGCATGACGGTAGATCAGCTTAAGGACAAACTGCTGGGTATAACCTGCGGCTTCAAGGGCACCTCATGCTCCGATCAGCTTGCTCATGCTCTCATCGCAGCACAAGAACAGGAACTGCAGAAATAGGAGGTCCGCCACAGATGGGAAAACTGTTCATCAAGCTGTTTATCAGGGACTATGAAAATACACGCGATCCAAAGGTCCGCGAACGCTACGGAAAATTCGCGGGCATCGTGGGGATAATCTCGAATCTCATCCTCTGCATAATGAAGATACTAATAGGCATCTTCTCGCGAAGCATCGCCATAATCGCAGACGGCATCAACAATCTCGCCGATGCGTCGTCTTCAATAATGACGCTTGTGGGCTTCAAGCTGGCATCAAAGCCCGAGGACGAAGGACACCCCTACGGTCACGCCCGCATAGAATATCTGACAGGCCTTTTCATTTCCATACTGATCATCATACTGGGTGTGCAGCTTCTAAAAACATCTGTGGAAAAGATACTCCATCCGGAGGCTCTGGAATTCAGCTATATCACCATCATCGTACTCATCGCTGCCATCATCATCAAGCTGTGGCAGACGTTTTTTAATATCAGCATAGGCAGGAAAATAAATTCGGTAACGCTTATGGCCACGGGAGCCGACAGCAGAAACGATGTCATAGCCACCAGTGTGGTCCTTATCAGCGTCCTCGTTGGAAAGTTCACAGGGCTGCAGATCGACGGTTATATGGGCTGTCTCGTGGCGTTGTTCATCATATGGTCAGGCATACAGCTGGTACGCGAGACCTCCAGCCCGCTGCTGGGGGAGGCGCCGGATGACGAGCTGGTGGATTCCATCATTGAAACCGTAAAAAAGGAGCCCGGCATCCTTGGCATCCACGATCTGATGGTCCACAATTACGGACCGGGGAAAATATTTGCTTCCATCCACATAGAGGTGGATGCTGACGGCGATCTGATGAAGAGCCACGACATGATCGACAACATCGAGCGGCTCGTCAAGAAATCACTCAACATAGAGTTCGTGGCCCATATGGACCCCGTTAAAACCAACGATCCGCTGATAAACAAACTTCACACGGTGATATCGGAAGCCTTCGCACCCCTTGAAGGCGTGGAAAGCATACACGATTTCAGGATCGTTCCGGGCCCCACTCATACCAACATCATCTTCGATGTGGTCCTTTCTACGGGCTGCAGATATCCTGAGAAGCAGCTCCTGCAGAT
>JAETSS010000302.1 GCA_021769545.1 Eubacterium sp. | reverse complement strand
TGTCAACTGAAAATATACTAAAGGTATATTGAATTATACATTATTTTGACATGATCCGCCATATTATATCGGAATATCACACACTTTTCACATTTTAGCATTATAATCCAAATATTATAATTTGTAAATTATATAGTTATAACTAAAAACTTATAATATGTGACCGAAAACGGGAGATTTATTTATATGGAAAAGATGACGTCGCTGAATTATATACAGACCATCGCGGATATGCGCAGCATATCTGCCGCAGCCGAGGTGCTGGGGATATCCCAGCCCGCTCTCAGCAGCTATCTCAAGAAGCAGGAGGCGGATATAGGAGCCGTATTGTTCGACAGATCGAAACAGCCTCTGGAGCTTACGGAAGCAGGGCGCATATTTCTCGAATACATAGACAGGCGGAAGGCCCTCAACAACGATATTACCCAGCGCATCGCGGATCTTTCCGGCCTTAAGAGGGGAAAGCTCGCCATAGGCGGCGCCAGTTTTTTCAACATAACGTATCTGCCGGACGCTGTTGCGGAATTTGCACACAGGTATCCGGGAATAGATCTGGAGATAATAGACGGCAAGGTGCCGGAGCTTGCGGCAAGGGCGCTGAACGGAGGCCTCGACGTGTTTATAACGCCGGGAGGAAACGAGGACGACAGGTTTTTCTACGAAAAGCTCCTGGAGGAGCGGATATTCCTGTGCGTTCCGTCGGACTGGGCGATAAACGATGAGCTGAAGGATAAGGAAATAGTGTTGAAGGACAGGGGAGACGGACGGAATATATGCGCTGCCGCATCGGCCTCATACGGCGATGAAAAGCCGGCTGCGGAGGAGCTTCCGGTGGTGGATTTTTCCGTGTTCAGGGACTCCACCTTCATAGTCCTCAAGGAGAATCAGAACATAGGTATAAAGATGTCGAAGCTTTTTGCAAAGCACGGCTTCAAGCCGGCGCGCCATATACTGGCGGAGCAGACCATGACCAGCTTTGCACTTACCCTTGCAGGGGCGGGGGTGTCGCTGATAACGGAAAGCTGCATAAGAAACAACGAATTGGGTGCGCATCCCAAGTTCTATCTGGCAGATCCCGAGATATGCAGAAGAGAGCTGTTCGCGGCATATCCGAGGCAGAAATATCTGTCTAAGGCCGCTGCCGAATTTTTGTCTGTGCTGAAAAGCTCGGTAGAATAGCTCAAGCTCACCGACAGCTTACGACAGATGTTTGATGCCGCAGCATAGAACTGCGATGATAATATATGCGTTTTCCCGTGGGAAGGCGCGAGATAAAAAGGAGAGAAGAAATGAAAAAACGGAAAAAAGCGATCGCCGCGCTGCTGATCGCGGTCATGGCTGTAGGCCTTGCTTCCTGCGGAGGAGGCGGAGGCTCTGAGGAACAGGGGAGCAAGAAGCTCACCATCGCATATCAGTACGGCATGGCGTACGCACCGCTGCAGGTGATGAAGGAGCAGAAGCTCATAGAGAAATACTATGACGGCGTGGATATCGAGTGGTCGGTGCTCAATTCAGGCTCCGCCATCAATGAAGGCTTCGTGTCGGGCAGCATAGATGTGGGCGCTATGGGTATAGGGCCTGCCATCACGGGGATAACCAGCGGAGTGGAGTATAAGATATGCTCCAACATGTCGGCCCAGCCTCACAA
>JAETSS010000301.1 GCA_021769545.1 Eubacterium sp. | reverse complement strand
AAAGCGCCCTTGACGTGTCCGAAGAGCTGATCCAGCAAAAGCTGCGGATTGTCGGCATACTCCGAGCAGTTGAAGATTATGAACCTGCCGTCCTTTTCTATGCATTCCTTTTCCCTGGCATACTTGTATATCAGTTCACCGAAGGTGGTCTTGCCTACGCCGGTAGGTCCCGTAAGCAGTATGTTGAGGCTGTTTCCCGGGTACAGCACCGACGCCTTCGCCTGCTGCACGGCGGCATTGAGACTGCCTTCCGCACCCACCAGATTGTGGAAGGTGAATTCATGTATTCCCTCCGGCGCTCCGGCTTTTTTGGAAAGGCGTCTGCCGCGGTCTTTCAGCGTGAACCTTACGGGCCGTCCGCTTATCTTCAGCACCCTGCCCTCTGCGGCAAGCATGTTGAGGTCACGGGAAACATTGGTCCTGTCCAGCCCGAGGATCCCGGCTATATCGCCGGCGCTGAATCCTGCTGCCGGGGATGCACCCTGCGCTCCGGTCTGATCCTCCGTCAATTCCTTAAGTTTTAAATACACACATTCTTTTCTCAGCATCGCTCTCTGTTTTCTTCCAGTAATCCAATAACCTCAAGCAGTGATTCCTTCATATCGAAAAGCATCGCTTCCGTCTCAGGCTCCGGCATTATCATATCCGGTATCATGACAGCAGGTATCCCGGCACGATAGGCCGCCTCTATACCGTACTTGGAATCCTCCAGCACTATACAACGATCCGGCTCAAGCTGCAGCTTTTCCGCAGCCTTTAAAAATATATCGGGATTCGGCTTGCCGCGGCTCACCTCGTTGCCGCATACCACCGTATAGAACATGTCCTCTATACCGGCAGTCTTAAGATAAAACTCGACTCTGGGACGTTCTGTGGAGGACGCCACCGCACATCTGTAGCCCTTTTCCCCCAGATACTCCAAAAGCTCTAAAAGTCCTTTTTTTATGGGCATTCCCTTTGCATTTATCTCTTCATCCATGTATTCGCGGCTCTTGTCGGAAAATGCCTGAAAATCGAAGCCCTCTCCGAATTTTTCTTCCAGCAGGAGTTTCGTCTTACGCCTGTCCAGCCCTCTCGTCCCGTCTATAATTTCTTCGGTGATAGGGATGCCGTTTTCGCGACCTACTCTTGCCCAGCAGCTTGAGGACAGCTTCTCGGTATCGAACATCAATCCGTCCATATCAAATATAACGCCTTTTATTTTCTTCATGTATATCCATCTCCTGTAGCGCTAATATAGCGATTTACCCCTATTATACACGTTATCAAAGGTTTTACAAAGGGGTTTTTTTCATGGCCTGCAGTGCCTCGTCAACTATCCTTTCAATGCTCTCGTATCCTAACGACGTATCTATGCAGATATGATAGTTGGCCGCCATGCCCCATATCTGGTTTGTATAATATCTGTAATGCTCGGCCCTCTGTCTGTCCATCTGTCTCAGTTTCTTTTTCGCCGCTTCTCTGGTGAGATGCTCGGTATCCATTACCCTGCCGATACGTGATACCGTAGGGGCAAACATGAAGATGCTTAGGCATCTTGCATTGTCAAGGAGCACGTAGTCCGCACACCTTCCCACTATCACGGCATTTCCTCTTGCCGCTATGCGTTCTATGGCCGCCGCCTCCGCCGCGAAGACATTATCCTTAG
>JAETSS010000300.1 GCA_021769545.1 Eubacterium sp. | reverse complement strand
AACACACGAAGCAGATGAAGCAAAGTTCGTATCTTTAAAATGGGTTTTTGATTTCGATAATTCTGTTCGTACCTTAAAGGATATGCCTTGCGGTTACTATGCAGAAAGAAAAACCAAAGATGACAATTGGATCATCAAAAAGCGATAACTTCCCGTTTAGAAAAGTGATATAATATGTGATTTCTACTGTGATGTGTGCTATACTATTGACAAGAGGATCAGGTCATTATTTCTGCTGGAAAGGATGTGTTATTGCTATGCAGACAAGACTTCCAATGGGGATCGAGAATTTTAAAAGAATACGCACCGAAGGATACTATTATGTTGACAAGACGGGGCTTATCAGGGATCTGCTTCAGAATCAGGCATATGTGAGTCTGTTTACGCGTCCAAGACGTTTTGGAAAAAGAGTGTCCGACTGACAGAGATGGAGCGCAGACGTTATGAAGCACTGATCAGTATTGATAAAAGAGGGGCTTATACGATGTCGGATGAATTGCTCAAAAGCAGCCTGCACTTTGCAGTATTGACCGGATGCCTTAGAATTTCAAAGGAAAGTATCTTTACGGGTTAAGGTATATACCATCAAGGATGTGCGCTACAGGGAATATTTTGGCTTTACGGATACGGAAGTCCGGCAGATGCTGGAATATTATGGTTTGGAAGACCAGTATGATGCCGTGAATTACGTATGACTACCATTCGCAGGTACGGGATCGCGTGCTATAAAAGGCGCTGTAAGGTAATTTAGGGAGGTACAGATGAAAAATAATATGATTATCGCAGGCGTTCCCAGAGCTGGGAAAAGTACGATCGCCCACCGGCTGGCGTCGTGTTACGGTTATCAGCATGTCAGTATGGATTCTATCATAGCGGGATTTGAAAAATGTTTTCCGGAGACGGGTGTCAGCACCTATGCGGGTCTGTCCTCCATGGATACGCTCCGCATGATCAGCAGAAAGATGGCACCGTTTGTGCGGGCGATGCTGGACAGCGCCGAGTACGATGAGTTTGAACCCGGTATGGTGCTGGATATGTACCAGCTCCTGCCGGAAGATTACATGAAGCATATCCACGGGGCGAACTGTGAGATCTATTATTTTATCACCTCCGACGTGACGCCTGCGGAGCGCTTTGAGATCCAGAAGAGATATGACACGGAGAAAGACTACACTTTTTATAAGCCGGATGAGGAGCTGCGGGAAGGCGCTGTCTATATCGTGGAGCAGAGCATACTGATGAGAGAGCAGTGCCTGCGATACGGCCTGCCATATTTTGAGACTGCCAGGGACAGAGAGCAGGTTTTTGAGGAGTTTCTGCTCTCTGTGAATGCTCAGCGTCCCTTGCTCTCATAAGATCCTTTCGCTGTGTTCCATCTGCTTTAGCACTTTTTCATAATACTGCCGCTGATACAGCAGCCGCTGCGCGATCATCTGCCTGGCAGTCTCTGTGCCGGACTTTTCGCCCAGCCGCGATCTGATCCAGTCCAGCTTCTCGTGAAGCCATTTGCGTTTCTCCTCTATCTTGAGATTGCGAAAGTCCGCATATTCCATGGCGTCATAGATCCGGTAGGCGTCGAAGCGGTCCACGTCGTCCGCGTCTCCGATGCTGCAGGCAAAAGCCGTTTTCTTCCCTGGAAAGTCCGCCTTTCCGTCCA
>JAETSS010000299.1 GCA_021769545.1 Eubacterium sp. | reverse complement strand
GTCACGAAGCGCCAGAACCGTTCCGTATCGATGCCGTCGAAGCACTCCCTTTTGGTGAGGGCCGCCGCCATATCGAAGAACTTATCTTCCTCGTCGATGAAAAATACCGGCAGGCTGCTGCAGAGCATATCGTATTCTCCTTCGTCGTGCCTGAATTTCACGTTCATGCTCTTGATATTGCGCACGGTGTCGGCTGTGCCCCGGTCGCCCAGCATCGGCGCGAATCTCACGGTCACCGGCGTTATCTCGTCAAAGCTCCCGAATATACACGCCTCCGTATAATCGGCAAAGGACATGTACGGGCGGAAGAAGCCTGTCGCCGCAACGCCTTTCCTGAACATCAGCCGCGGCTTCGGGATATCCTTTACCATCCTATGTAATCTTTCCAGCAATAAAAAATCTGTCATCTACACCACCTCGAGGTAGTATATGCGACAGATTTAAAATTTGCTTATGGGCAAACAGAAAAGCCTTACACGCCAGTATGACCGAAGCCTCCGTGTCCGCGCTCGGTTTCCGACAGATCGTCCGCCAGCTCAAGCCTGGCCTTTTCATAGCTTGCCACCACCATCTGGGCTATCCTGTCACCGTTTCGCACGGTAAAGGTCTCCTGTCCCCAGTTTATCAGCGATACCTTTATCTCACCGCGATAGTCGCTGTCTATGGTGCCTATGCCGTTTGTCAGACCTATGCCGTATTTTACTGCAAGACCACTTCTGGCCCTGATCTGGACCTCATAGCCTGCGGGTATCTCCATAAAAAGTCCCGTAGGTATCAGCGCTCTGGCTCCCGGTTCGATATCCACGGGAGCGTCTATATACGCTCTTATATCCATTCCCGCCGAGCCTTCCGTTTCGTATTCGGGCAGTATTCCCGACATGCTCCTTACCTTTATCTTCAACGTCTTACCAGCCTTTCCAGATCGAGATCCTTTCCCGTTACAGATGCACCGCAGTATGACGAATAATCTCCGATCATCTCGGCCGCCGCCATGATATCCTCCCGGGTCACCCTGTCAAAATCGGCAAGGACATCCTGCGGATCGTAGACCTTGTCCAGCAGCAGCTTGTTCTTTCCTATGGAGAACATCCTGCTGTTTACATTCTCAAGGCCGAATATATATGAGCTCTTCACCTGTTCCTTTGCCATGGAAAGCTCTTCCGCCGTGACTCCGTCTTTTCTGAGGACGTCCAGCTCATACTTTATCGCATCGAGTGTAGCCTCCGCCTTGTCGTGGGCTACGCCGGCGTATATGCTGAAAAATCCCCAGTAGCTTGAAAATACGTTCATGGAGCATACCGAGTAGGCAAGTCCCTTTTCCTCTCTGATGTTCTGGAACAGTCTCGAGCTCATGCTTCCGCCCAGGATGCTGTTCATCAGCACGAAGGTGTAGTACCTGTCGTCGTCCAGGGAAACCCCCGGCGTCGCAAGACATATATGGGTCTGCTCTATATCTCTTACCTTGACGTCAAAGCTCTGCTTATACGGTTTCAGCTTTATATCATCGCATACCTTGTTTGCCGCAAGGCTGTTGAGTCTGCTTTCAAACATATCGATGATCCTCTGCTCGTCAAAATTCCCCGCAACCGCTATCACGATGCTGTCTCTGGCATATTTATCTCTCAGATATGATGTCATCTTGTCTCGGTCTATTCCCGCAAGGCTCTCGG
>JAETSS010000298.1 GCA_021769545.1 Eubacterium sp. | reverse complement strand
TTCTAAAATCACCTGCATAAATCATAAATCTATTACCTTCCTTAAGTAGTTTTATTGAACAATAATGTACCGTATTATTGCTGTCAATTACAGCATTGCATTTATTATAACATGACCTTCATCTGATTTGTATCAGTTGGTCATGTTGCAATGAATGCTACATTACGGCAACGCTCGCTGCCGCTCGCTCCTCCGCCTTCGGCTTCGCTGTCCGTTTTGCCTAGCGAATCGCCTTCGGCTCTTCGGGCAAAAAGGCGACGCCGTTTCCATCTCTAGCATTTATTATACCAAACTCTGTAATAATTGCCAAGTCCTCATTTCGCTCCGAAGGGGTCGAATCCCAGATCGGCTGTCTCGCCTATTATCTTATAGACGTCCGCCATCATCATGGAAAATCTCATCTGGCACTGCAGATACTGCGCCGCAGACGGATCCTGCATCAATATGTCCGAAAGCTGCTGCAGCTGCTGGAACGTTTCGGGAGGTATCTCCTGGCCCATCATCTGAGCGGCCTGCATCTCCACCTGCTTCGCCATCAGATCATTTATCGAATCGTTGAGCTGTGGATTTGCTTCGATTACCTTCTTGTGCTGTTGATACTGTTTGAATTCTTCTGATTCTCTTATGGCTGTCGCCAGAGAATGCGCCTGATCGTATACGTTCATGGTATGCTCCTTTATACTTCTATACTTCTAAAAATATCGGCAGTATTATCGGATTTCGCTTCGTCTTGTTGTAGATATATCTTCTGAGTCCTTCTCTCACGGCTGTTTTCATGCCGTTCCAGTCCTTCATGTTCTTATTCATGCAGTCCTCAAGTATCCTTTCGGCGAGACTGCATGCGTCATCGATAAGGTCCTCGTTTTCTCTCACATATACGAAACCTCTCGATATTATATCCGGTCCCGAAGCTATGATGTTGGCCCGCTTGTCTATGGCAGCCACCAGTATGATGAGCCCCGACTCCGACAGCAGCCTTCTGTCTCTCAGCACGATGTTTCCCACATCTCCCACGCCGAGTCCGTCTACCATGATGCCCTCTGCCTCCGCCACGTTCTCGGTTATATAGCCGCCGTCGCGTGATACCGTGAGACAGTCTCCGTTTTTAAGCAGGAATATGTTCTTCATGGGAAGTCCCAGAAGATGGGCCAGCTCCGCATGGGTCTGCAGATGTCTGGATTCACCGTGTACCGGCATGAAATACTTAGGTCTTATGAGAGAATGCATCAGCTTAAGCTCTTCCTGACAGGCATGACCCGAAACGTGAGTATCCGCTATATCGGAATATATCACCTCGGCGCCCTTTTCCACCAGTTGGTTAACTACGTTGGCCACGGTAAGCTCATTGCCGGGAACAGGCGTCGATGACAGTATCACCATGTCGCCTCGCTTGATGTTTATGGCCTTATGCTCTGATGATGCCATCCTTGCAAGAGCTGACATAGGCTCTCCCTGGCTTCCCGTGGTTATAACCACCAGCTCCTTGTCGGGGATGTTCTTGGTCTTGTTAAGATCCACCAGCATATTGGCCGGTATCTTGATATAACCCAGCTCCTGAGCCAGCTCGACCACATTAACCATGCTCCTGCCCGATATGGCCACCTTACGTCTGCAAAGCAGCGCGATATCTATTATCTTCTGTATCCTGTGGACATTTGATGAGAACGTTGCG
>JAETSS010000297.1 GCA_021769545.1 Eubacterium sp. | reverse complement strand
CCTGTTTCATGTTATGTCTTGCTCTGAATTCTTTAATTCTATTGGTTATCATGTTCAAGTCCTCTGCTTTCCCTGATGCTGTAATATGCCACTAATATGCCATGAATTATTATAGAAACGATCCAACTGCAGGCAAATCCAAAATAAACGCAGCATTATTCATATCCTGCCTTACACCCATTTGTAAAGACCAGTTCGATATGGTAAAATTCACTTATCACTTATCGATATTCGATCATTGCTACAACAGGAGGAAACACTTATGAAAAAAAACAGGCTGGGAAACACGGATATATACGTTTCTCCCGTGGCTTTCGGAGTCCTGACGGTGGGAAACACGCAGCTCAACCTTCCCGTCGAGGAGGGCGCGGAGCTGATAAAATATGCCCTTTCCAAGGGGATCAATTTCTTCGATACGGCTCAATATTATCAGACGTATCCATATCTTAAGGAAGCACTCAGAGATGTGGATATGTCAAAGGATGCAGAGGACAGACCTATCATATGCACCAAGAGTTTAGATCTTTCATATGAAGAAATGGAGTATGCGATAGAAGAAGCGCTGCGGGATATGGAACTGGAAACGATAGATATATTCCTGCTCCACGAGGTGCGTCAGGATCCCGACTGGGATATGAGACAGGGCGCATGGCAGTGCCTGAAGGACTACAAGGCAAAGGGAACGATCAAGGCCATCGGTGTATCGACTCATCACGTAGACGTTGCGGAAAAGATGGCGGATATCCCGGAATGCGACGTGGTCTTCCCTCTTATCAACTTCGCAGGTCTCGGTATACGCAAGGGCGAAGGTTCGGGAACCAGCGACGAAATGGCTGCTGCCATAAAAAAATGTCATGAAGCCGGAAAAGGCATTTTTGCCATGAAGGCCTTCGGAGGAGGAAATCTCACAGGTCAGTACAGGAAAGCTCTGAACTACGTTTCTTCTCTGGAAGGTATAGACTCCATCATGGTAGGCATAGGAAAGACAGAAGAGATAGACAGACTGGTTGCCTTTGCGGAAGGAACGCTGCCTGAGGATTATCAGCCTGATATAAGCAATAAAAAAATCCACATCGATCCGGGCGACTGCGAAGGATGCGGAACATGTATAGAGCGATGCCCCAACAAAGCTATATTCAGAAACGACAGGGGCATAGCCGAGGTGAACCATGATATATGCCTCACCTGCGGCTATTGCGCACCTGTATGTCCCGTAAGGGCCATCATCATGTGGTAAACATCTGATACTTATTTCATGCATCCCGTTTTCAGATATCTGCTGTGCCATGATAACGCTTCTTCCGGTATGTGCGGCGTATGAAGCGCCGAAGAGCTGCATGCCCTTCTGAAATAATCATGAAGCATATCTCTGTAATCGGGATGCGCACAGTTTTCTATTATCTTTATCGCCCTTTCCTTAGGGCTCAGTCCTCTGAGATCGGCATATCCGTATTCCGTGACGATGACCATGACCTCATGCTCCGTATGATCTGTGTGAGATACCATTGGAACGATGGAGGAGATGTTCCCGTCCTTTGCCGTAGACGGAGTGCAGAATATGGAGATGGCCGCATTTCTCGAGAAATCTCCCGAGCCTCCTATCCCGTTCATCATCCTTGATCCGATTATATGCGTGGAATTGACGTTGCCGTATATATCAGCCTCTATAGCCG
>JAETSS010000296.1 GCA_021769545.1 Eubacterium sp. | reverse complement strand
TCTCCCATTTTTCCTGATTGAGTATGCGTATGCCGTGTCCGTATTCTATCGCCTTTGCCACGACCTCATCCTTCTCTGCCAGTATCTTCTTTATGGACGAATAATCCCGGTCAAGATCCAGATATCTTCTCCATACCGTCTCAAAATCCTCCATGTCCGCGCCGTGTATCGTCAGCGTTTCCCCCTCCGCATCGTAATCCATCAGCACGCTTCTTCCCAATGCGGTACCAAGATACGCTCCATCCGGCTGCTTTTCCCATCGGAAGCACTGTCCGCAGTCGAATATGTGATCCAGGTGAAAATCTCTTACTTCCTCTACCGTCAATGCGTCTTCTCTTTCTGTGATTATCATATTATATCCTTTACTTCCAGTTCCAGTCTGTTTACGTTGAACGATGTCATTTCCTCTATCTTCCCTGCCACATCCGCCTGAAATTTCTTCGCGGCCTCCGGTAGATCGACTCCGTATTTGAAGCCGGCTATCACATAGATGTCGATACCTTCCTGCATGAGGCCTATGCCTACCTTGTTGATCTCAAGGACATTTTCGCTTTCGCGCTTTACGCACTCTATGATGTCCGACATGACCTTCTCTGATATCTTGTATTCACCAAGATAGCTGTATGTAGGACGGACTACGGACTTTTCCGATATGTCTCTCCACGATCCCCATTCCTTAAGGAGCATACGCATCGGCAGCATGAAATATCCCGAAAACTGCCGTTTCAGCTGGAAGGTCGGAACGGGGATAACGTGCTGACCCATCTCGTCGCGCTGTTTTCTGGCTATGGCCCGCTGAGCTTCCGTCGTTATCTCGTCTATGTATATCCGCTTTCCTATCTTGCCGATGTCCAGCCGCTTGACGATCTTGTCCACCATCCTGTCGGAGGTACCTATGACCAGTATGGAGGACGGCTTTATCTTCCTTATGGCTGCCGCCACCTCGTCGCGATGCTCATCCTTGTTGAAAAGTGCAGCCTTCACGGCTCCCACCTTGGTCTCCTGCCTTTTGGCGGATATCCCCGCAACGACTTTATTGCGGCAGATGAACAACCCGTCGTCTATTATGCTTTCTATATTAAGCTCCTTGCAGAGATTCACAGCCTGGAAACTCTTTCCCGTGCCGCTTTTCCCTATGAGTCCGTAAACTTTCATCTTGAATTCCTCTTATATGTTTGTTATAATCAACATGTCGTTTAATGATAATCTTAAAGGAGGTACTTACAATGGCTTATAAAATCAATGATGCATGCATTAGCTGTGGTGCTTGTCTCGACGAATGTCCTACAGAAGCTATCGCTGCTGGCGACGGTACATACGTTATCGACGAAGATAAGTGCATCGACTGTGGTGCTTGCGCAGGCGCATGTCCTGTTGGCGCTCCTGTTGAAGGCTAAATGGAACATATATCGTTTGATAATTAATAACCGTTTCATAATGAAACGGTTATTTAATTTGCTACTTTTTTATGTAACTATATATTATTTTTTCTCTTCTCGATTTCTGTTCATATGGTACGCCAGCGAATGCAGACTGTCGCTTATGTGTACGTTCTCTATGGCAACATGCTTCGGAGCCTCGATATCCACCGGTGCAAAGTTCCAAAGACCTCTTACGCCTGCGAAGCAAAGCTTGTCGGCTACCTCCTGCGCCGCATCCTTAGTTGTACATATGATTCCTATGTC
>JAETSS010000295.1 GCA_021769545.1 Eubacterium sp. | reverse complement strand
ACTTTGAAACCCACGCATTCAAGATATACGAGGAGATACTGGAAAGGAACCCGTTGAAGAAAGATTCGCTGACGATTGAGGATTATCTTTCGCCGAAAGAGATCGCGTTCTATGACCGCAGTTTCTGTGAGGTCAATGGGAAGTATGTCTCCTATCATTACATCAGTGATTACAGACACTATGTTACTGCAGGCTGGTTGAATCCGCTGTTGGGCAGTTCCTACGATGTTGATGTTGACATTTTCTTCGTCCGTGAGGATAGGACTACGGCGAAAAAGATTGTTCGTCAATCGGTCAATATGCAGGAAATGGTAATGGAGAACTTGAGTGCTAATACAAGCGTTGTGCAGGAGTCTAGACAGAATATGCAGGACGCTTTACTGCTCCGTGAGAAGATGTATAACGAGAGTGCTGATATGTATTACCTGTCTATTCTTGTGACGATCTCGGCGGATACATTAGACGCTTTAGACGATAAGAACCGTGAAGTATATAACCTGATGGAATCAAAAGATATGCCGCTCTTGCCTCTGGATCTCAGACAGGAGGAAGGGTTCAGATCCACACTTCCTTTTGTGCGGTTGGATAAGGATATCCTGCGTATTTCAGCGCGAAATATCCTGTGTGGTGAGCTTGCATCAGTATTCCCGTTTAACGAGCCATCCATCTTTGATGAGGGTGGTATTTTTATTGGGAAGAATAAAGCAGGCCGCTTTTGTGCGATCAATAACTTCGATACTTCCAAGTACGATAAACCACATATGATGATCATTGGTTCGACCGGTAGCGGTAAGACTTACGGCAGCCAGTTGCTCCTTGGCAGAAGCCGTATGGCTGGTGCAAAATGCTTTGCGATCGCGCCTATCAAGGGTGAGGAATATAGAAGATTTTGCGAGAACATGGGCGGTCAGTTCATTAAGTTTACGACAGACGGCGAGAACCATGTAAATATATTTGATATCCGTATCCCTGATGATGCAGAGAGTACAACGGTACTGAATCCAGCCGACAGCGGATACCTTGGACAAAAGAGTTATCTGTCGAGAAAGTTGATCGTAGTATCTGCATACTTTGAGATCCTGATGCCGTATCTGAAGCCGGTACAGCGGTCTTTATTGAATGTAGCGATCGTTGATGCGTATAAAGCAAAGGGCATTACACTGGACAATAACAGCATCAGGAATGCCGACGGAACCTACAAGGAAATGCCGATCATCAGTGATGTTTGTATCGCCTTAAAGCAGATGTTGGAGCCGAAGGATGATGCCGATGACCGCAGTATATTCCGTGCAACAATGCCCGAACCACAGGAGAATAAACGGGAGGTAAATGAGCTGCTTGGTATCATGCAGCAGTTTATTTCCGGCACCTATAGTTTCTTGAATCGACATACGAATATCAAAGATTTGGACAACGATTATACAGTGTTCGATATCTCTGATCTGGATAGTTCCGGCGATAAAATCGTTGGTGCGATGATGTTTACAATCATCAATCATATAATGAACCTTATGACTGAGGACATCACACAGAGGAAGATTGTTCTGATCGACGAATTATGGAAGCTGGTAGGCGAAGGCAGCGGACAGACAGCAGCCTTTGTGAAAGAACTATATAAGATCATCCGTGCGTATAACGGCTGTGTTATTACAGCGTCGCAGGATATTCAGGACTGGCATTCGAAGGATA
>JAETSS010000294.1 GCA_021769545.1 Eubacterium sp. | reverse complement strand
GACCTTTATTCCCTGGGATTCCATAAGCATAGCCACTCTGCTTCTGAAATCATAGAGCACGTCCTGAGGCGGCGCCATGTGATATCCGCCCTTATGAGGCATCTTATAACCCAGATTGAACTCTTCTTCCTTCTTGTTCCACTCCGCCTGCTCCGTATCTATACGGAAGCCTGATGCATTGGGATCGGTAGAATAGCTCACATGATCGAATACATGGAATTCATATTCCGGCCCTATCCTCATCTCATCGGCGATGCCGCTTTCCCTCATGAACTTTTCCGCATGCTTTGCGACGTTTCTCGGATCCTGATCGAAAGGATAGTTTTCCGGTTCACCGATCACATAAACGTCTCCGATCATAGCCAGCGTCGGGATTTCCATAAACGGATCCATATACGCCGTGGAAAGGTCTGGGATGAACACCATGTCGCTCTTTTCCACCGGCGCAAAGCCGTAATTGCTTCCGTCAAATCCTATACCGCTCTTCATGGTATCTTCCGTGAACCTACCCGCAGGTATAGTGAGATGTCTCCATCTTCCGTTGAGATCGATCATCATGAAATCGACCATCTTGATGTTTTTTTCTTCAATAAAGCGTTTTGCTTCCACAAGCGAGTTGAACATATGAATTCTCCTTTACACTTAAAAATCTGTCACTCTTAGAGTATATATATTCATGTAAAGTTTTGTCAATCACAACATACAGATTATTCATATTTTTTAAAAATCAAGCTTGAATTCTGTCCTCCGAATCCAAACGCATTGGTCATGGCAACCTTTATCTCCTGTTTACGGGAGACTCCGGCCACGAAATCAAAATCGCCTTCCGGCTCCTCCAAATTGAGGTTAGGAGGAAGGATGCCTTCTCTTATTGCCTGTATGCACGCTATGGACTCGGTGAGTCCGCCTCCGCCCATGACATGACCCGTAGCGCCCTTGGTGGAGCTTATGGCAGGTCTATGGCCCTCGAAGACTTTGCTTATGGCTGCCAGCTCTGCTCTGTCTCCCAGCTTCGTTCCCGTACCATGGGCGTTGATATAGTCGATCTCAGCCGGCTGCATACCAGCGCGGTCGATGACCATCCTCATGCATCTTGCTGACATCTTTCCTTCCGGATCCGGCTTTATCACGTGATAGGCATCGTTATTGTTGGCCCATCCCGCAAGCTCCGCGTATATCTCCGCCCCGCGTGCTTCCGCATGAGATCTCGTCTCAAGCACCAGCGCGCCGCCGCCTTCTCCGATGACAAATCCGTTTCTGCTCATGTCAAATGGCCTGCACGCATGGAGCGGATCGTCGTTTGATCTTGACAATGTATGGGCATTGGCAAGAGAATATATCACGAGAGGACACAGGATGCTTTCCGAGCCTACTGCCAGAACTGCATCCGCTTCATCCGCCAGCAGCATCATCGCCGCCGTGGAAACGGCATCGCACCCGGAAGCACACGCTGTCGAGATCGTCGAGCTTGGTCCGTATATACCATATGATATGGCGATCTGAGCAGCCGCTATGTTTCCCAGTATACGCGGCACGAATCTGGGGCCTACGTTCTTATGGACAGCATTGGTGAGTTCTTCCTGAGTGGCGGCTGTAGTAGCCACTCCCGCCATGGCCGTCCCCATGACTATGCCCACACGGTCAGCTGCAGCCGGAAGCGTATCTCCCAGTGCCTCCGCCGCAGCAACATACGCGTATTGTGTGAAAGCGTCCGTTTCATGG
>JAETSS010000293.1 GCA_021769545.1 Eubacterium sp. | reverse complement strand
GGATGATAAGGAACAGCCGTAACGGATGATGCAAATTCAAGACTCAGTTCTGCGCCCTTTGCATGTGCTGCCGTGATGGCATCCAGATTCTCAAAAATACCATACAGGAAGTTATATACATCAGCCTCTGATACATCGTCGCGTGCAATAACAACCGCGCCTACTGCAACTGTCGTAACATCGCCATCTGTGCCATAAGCCGATGCCGGGATTACGTTCTCGCTGTAGTAAGGAGAAGACTCGATCAGAGCGTTCATATGTTCATCGTCAAGACCTACCAGATAAACGTCTTTTGTTGCTGCCAGAGAGGTGATGGCTGTGGTCGGTGCGCCTGCAACTACGAAAGCCGCATCAATCTTGCCGTCCTGAAGAGCCTCTGCACTGTCGCCGAACGACTGGTATGTCGGTTTGATATCCTTCTCAATATCCAGACCGTATGCGCCGAGTACGTCAACTGCGTTGTAATATACACCGGAACCTGCCGCGCCGACAGAAACATTCTTTCCTGCCAGATCTGCAACGGATTTGATGTTCGGATCCAGGGTAACGATCTGAACCTGCTCCATATACAGCGCTGCAACTGTCGAGAAATTCTCAACCTTGCCGTACTCTTCAAACAGGTTGGTTCCATTATAAGCATAAGCCATAACGTCGGACTGTACGAATCCAAGCTGTGCGTCACCTGCATCCATCGCCTCGATATTGGCCTGAGAGCCGCCGGATGTAATTGCCGTAACCTTAGTACTGGTGCTCTCGCCTATCTTGCCGGAAAGTACGCCGCCAAAGCCGTAATATGTACCCTGGTCTCCACCTGTAGTGAAGTTCAGGCTGGTGCCGCCTTCCATGCCGCCCTTAACGGTTCCGGCCGCCTCAGATTCGGCTGCCCCGCCTTCGGTCTCTGCTTCCTTAGGAGCTTCGGTTGCTTCAGGAGCAGCTGCCTGTGTGCTGCCGCCTCCGGAACTGCATCCGGTTAAAACGGTCCCCATAACCATAGCAGCCGCCAGTACAAGTGCTAATTTCTTTTTCATAGATAATTCCTCCCTTAAATGAATTATTAAACATCCCTTCATTTTGACTATTTTACGTCAATCTGAACGGATATCTACTGTTTTCATTATACAGGTATTTTTATCCAATTACAATACAAAATATTCTTATTTTTAATTTTTCCTTTACATTTTAAAATATTATGGCAAATAAACTATAAAAACCGTTGTTATTTTCAGGAAAACAGAAAGAACTTTAATGTGAAGATAAATAAAAATATGTCTGGTTTTAATACCGTATGACAAAAAAATGACAGGGACTGCCAAAGCACCGGCTATCCCTGTCAAAATGTCAGAATTAAATTTCAAATTGATGATACTACAGCATTATTTCAGTTCTAAAGCTTCCTTAATCTTAGAAATAATCAGAATACCGATGTCTCTTGATGCATCTACGGACTGAGCACCGATATGAGGAGATACGATAAAGTTATCGCACTCAAACAGCGGGCTGGCGAAAGAGTCATTTCCAGTAAGGCCGCTGCCTGCAAGCTCATTCTCCAGAACGTCTGTTGCATAACCGCCGATCGTTCCGGCCTTCAGAGCTTCATACATATCCTGCTCATTAACGATACCGCCGCGGCTCATGTTGAGGACAACAGCGTCATTCTTCATTCCGGCGATGGATTTTGCATTGAACAGATCTTTTGTATCTGGTGTCAGCGGTACATGGATAG
>JAETSS010000292.1 GCA_021769545.1 Eubacterium sp. | reverse complement strand
GTGGGGACGGGTGAGTTTTACTGTGCGGCTTTCGCCTTGTTGAATCTCTTTGTTAATCTGGAAACTTTTCTGGAAGCCGCATTCTTGTTAATGGTATGCTTTGCGGCAGCCTGCATGAGTTTTTTCTCAGCAAGTCTCAGCTTTTCAGCAGCAGCGTCCATGTCGCCAGCTTCGATAGCAGCGTCAAAGTTCTTTAAAACTGCCTTCAGATGACCTTTGATCCTTCTGTTTCTTGCAGTTTTCTTGTCGATTACACGGATTCTTTTCTTTGCGGATTTAATGTTTGCCATTTAAATTACCCCACTTTCTTATTAATATAGCTAAAAATTCGCAACTATAAGTATATATGAATAAAAGCTCTTTTGCAAGGGCAAAATGCTAGAAAAGACAAAAGGAGAAGACCGATGGATTACAGGACCGATCTGGCCATAGAGCGAAAAGAGATCATCGATGAAGAAAGCAGGAAACGTGAGCCTATAGATGGCGTCGCCATGGAGAAGATAGACTACGGAGACGATATCAAGGTCACCAGGATAGAGATAACGAACCCTGCCGGAGAAGCCAGAATGGAAAAGCCCATGGGCAACTATATAACCATAGAGGCGGACGGCATCCTTGAGGAAAAGGACGGCATAAAGGACAAGATGGAAAAGGTCATCGCCTCAGAGCTCAAGGAACTGATAAAATTCCACTATTATCTCAACGTGCTGGTGGTGGGCCTGGGAAATTCCATGGTGACTCCCGATGCGCTGGGACCGGAGGCGGTATCCAAGATACGTGTGACGAACCATCTCTTCGAAATGTTCGATGCAGACGGCGATGATGAGATGTCACGTGTAAGCTGCATCGTCCCGGGCGTCACGGCTACAACGGGACTTGAAACCGCGGAGATAATAAAGAAGGCGGCGGAGCTGGCACAGCCGGAGGTGATCATCGTCGTGGATTCTCTGGCAGCCAGAAACATAGAAAGAGTCAGCACCACCGTTCAGATAACCGATACGGGCATCTCGCCGGGAGCAGGCATGGGAAACAAGCGCACGGGGATAAACAGGGAAACGGTGGGAGCCAGGGTCATAGCCATCGGAGTGCCTACGGTCATCGACGCCACCACCATCATAAGGGACGCGCTGGCGGACAATCTGGACAGCGCCGAAAAGGTTGAGAAATATATAGAAGAGTACGACAGGCATATGATAGTGACATCTACGGATATAGACATGCTGATAAAGGATTTTTCGGACATAATAGCAAACGGTATAAATAAAACGCTCCATCCCGGCATATATTCGTAAAAGAAACTTTTGGAGGACAACTATGGAAAAGAAAAACAAGGCACTTCTTGCTGTCACCGTCATCGTGTTCATATGTTCCACATTGTTTTTTCTCAAGGCAACGCCGTCGGAAGCGTCAGCTCCTGGATGGATAGATGAGAAAAAGCTGGGGGAGCTGTGTATAGGACAGATAACGCCGGTATCAAGGGAACGGCAGGATGAGATATCTTCCGGAAAGGAAGAGAGCGAAACGGATAAGACGTCGGATGCGGAAAACGGCAGCGGTGACGCAGGCAGCGGAGATGAAGAGAAAAAGAAGGAAACGGAGGAGGTCGTACTGACAGGAGATCCTCTGGTGATAATATATCATACCCACAGTACGGAATCCTATATGCCGTACAGCGAGAGCAACTATCACAGGACAGATGAGGAAGGGACCGTCAGAGATGTGGGAAAT
>JAETSS010000291.1 GCA_021769545.1 Eubacterium sp. | reverse complement strand
ATGCGTGCCAGCAGCTCTTCGATGGCAAATGGCTTGGTGATGTAATCGTCAGCGCCCATATCAAGGCCCGACACCTTGTCCATAACGGCGTCGCGTGCCGTCAGCAGTATCACAGGGACCTGCGAGGTCCTGCGTATTCGTCTCAGGACCTCAAGTCCGCTTATCTCGGGGAGCATTATATCCAGCAGGATAAGGTCGAAATGGCCTGTTTCCGCCATTTCGAGTCCCTCTCTGCCGTTGAATGCTTTAGCCGTCTCATATCCTTCATGTGAAAGCTCAAGCTCCACGAATCTTGCTATTTTTTCTTCATCTTCGACTATCAATATTTTTTCTGCCATAATCATCCCTCTTGAACATGAATGTTTTGATATAATGTTTTGCCGCAAAAGCCGTGCGGAGTGTGACCTCCGGAATGACTGCCAATACAGGTGCTGCGGGATATCTCTATGCGTTGTTCTGTCTGTCGGCGTTTTCGCTGTATTCCTCTGCATTTTCATCAGAGCCGGCTGCCGTATCGCATTTGGATTCGGTTTGACTTTCACCTCGTTCTGCCGATGCTGATCTTCTTGGATATGCATCGTCGCTGCGGAATGATTCCTTAAGATCATCTGCCGCCGCGCCTGCTTTGTCCATGACATTGTTGACGGAATCTCTTCCAAGATCAGGTCCTGCGAATGTGTAGCGGAATCCGAAGAAGAGACCCACGATCATTACTACCAGAACGAGGAAGCATGAGCACAGGAGAAGTATTATCAGCAGAAGTACAGGTATCTGCATGATATGTCTGTTGTCTCTGGATACGACGAATGTATTTTCACACCCCTTTGTGAGCAGGAACACGAAGCCGTCCCAAAGGGTCTTAAAGAAGCCCTTATCGTTTTGCTTGTTCTGGTCATAGCTCTGATAGCTTTCCGCTACCTGCTTCGGACTTTTGGGAGCATCCTGCTCGCTGCTCCTTTCGGTACTGTAGGCGGCGCTGTCGTTTCGTATCTTGCCGCGGGCTTCAAGCTCGATGACTGCATCCAGGAGATCCCAGTCGCATTCCTCCAGTATCTCTCTTGCTTCTTCATAAGTTATATCGGCTTTTTTTCTCAGTTTTTCCACTTTTTCTAAGTTATCCATATTCTTTTCCTTCTTTCTTTAGTTACCATCGCTTATCACAGGTCTTATGATAGACTACGGATATTAAATGATAATTTAAGCAAGATTAGAATTTCATTAGAAATATATTTTATCATACTTACGCTATCGCAGAAAGGTAAAGAATTCTTCGGGTGTCTTGTCGGGAGGCCGCAGGTGTCTTTTGAGCTTGTAAAGGCAGTCCATATCGCCTTTTGTGATGGTGCTTACTCCTTCGGTGCAGCTTAATGTCGCCTTAAAGCCGATATCCTTCAATATCGAATCGGTATTTTTGTTGAATGCTCCGAAGGGGTAGGTGAAGGTGGAGGGCGTCACTCCCGTAACGTACGCTATCTTATCCTGCAGATTGCATATATCGGAGGTCAGAAAGGACTTGTAGTGCTCGTCGCTTTCGGAGGATACCTGCGATACCCCGTTTCTCTGATCGTATGTATGGCAGTCATAGGAATGATTGAGTATTTCCCAGTAGCCGGAAAGGTGCATCTCGAGGATATTGTCCCATGTGACATATGCGTAATTGGGGTTGGGGTCGTTGATGTTGCTGTATTCGTCTGACATCCTGCCTACTATGGAAATGACAGCCTTCATATTGTAT
>JAETSS010000290.1 GCA_021769545.1 Eubacterium sp. | reverse complement strand
GATAAGAAGGAAATCAACATCAGCATATGCAGACTGCGCCTGATATGCCGTCGTCTCGAAGGCCGCTCCCGGCAGTACCACCAGCTTGGCTCCGTCGTCTACTGCCTGCTGTATCGCCGCTATATATTTTTCCTGTGTCGCTTCCTCCGGTTCATACATACCGGCCGCTATCCCGTTCTCATCGGCAAAGCTCCTGACGCTTTTCCACGCTGTATGTGAGACCGTCACATTTCCAACATCCGGTCCCTCTGCTATGACAGCGATCTCACAGCCCTTTTCCTCCTTGGGCTGCTGCTCCGCCTGCTTATCCTCTCCGCATGCTGCAAGAGAAAACGTTATGACAAGTACCACGATTATAAAAAATATGCGTTTCATTGCTTTATCCTTCTTACTCGATTATTTTCTTTATGAGCTTATGCTTTTTCGGCTGCTCCCGGCTTATTTTAACAGCATTTTCCGTTTCTTCCAATGCTTTCACGATTTTTTTCACATTATCACCATAAACGGTACATAAGCGATCGCCCTTTTTGACACGATCCCCGACCTTTTTATGAAGATATATACCTGCCGCAGGATCGATATCGTCCTCCTTGAATTCCCTTCCCGCGCCTGTATGCTGAGAAGCCAGGCCGATCCTCATGGCGTCAAGCTTCGATACATATCCATCTTCTCTGGCCGTAAGGTCCTCACTCAGTGAGCTTTCCGGCAAACGACCGGGATCATCGACTATATCGACACCGCCCTGGGCAGAAATGAGCTCTCTGAATTTTTCCAGCGCCCTGCCCTCCTCGAGAGCCTTCCTTGCGCTTTCCTCACCGGCCTCCACTGTAGGTGCTTTCTCTGCAAGATATATCATCATGGCCGCCAGCTTCACGGAAAGCTCCGTTATATCCTCCGGACCTTCGTTTTGAAGCACCTGTATCGCTTCCTTCACTTCCAGCGCGTTGCCTACGGCACGGCCCAGCGGCTGATCCATGTCGGTTATCACCGCCATGGTCTTCTTCCCGTCGGCTTTTCCGATCTCTACCATCATTTCCGCCAGCTGCTCTGCATCCGCTTCATTTTTCATGAAAGCTCCGCTTCCGCATTTCACATCGAGAAGTATGGCATCGGAGCCGGAGGCCAGCTTCTTGCTCATGACACTGGATGTTATGAGACTGAGATTTTCCACCGTTCCGGTAACATCCCGCAGTGCGTATGTCTTCTTATCAGCCGGAGCTATGTGACCCGTCTGACCGATCACAGCTATTCCCTTGCTGTTTACCTGCCTGATGAAATCCTCTTCCTCAAGAGATACCTGAAAGCCCGGTATGGAACCCAGCTTATCTACTGTACCTCCCGTGAATCCCAGGCCGCGGCCGCTCATCTTGGCTACCGTGACTCCGCATGCCGCCGCTACAGGTCCCACGATAAGGGTCGTCTTATCTCCGACGCCTCCCGTACTGTGTTTATCCACTTTTATGCCTTTAAGGCGGCTGAGATCCACGATATCCCCGGAGTTTTTCATTATCCTCGTCAGTGATATCGTTTCCTCCTTATCCATTCCGCGGAAATATACGGCCATCAGAAAGGCCGCCATCTGATAATCAGGTATATCGCCTGATGTATACCTCATCACCATGTGGCTTATCTCCTCTTCCGAAAGCGTCCTGCCGTCTCTTTTTTTCGTAATTATATCAACGGTATTCATTATCATGACCTCCTGAATGTATGCACAGCGGTCTGCATTGGAGCC
>JAETSS010000289.1 GCA_021769545.1 Eubacterium sp. | reverse complement strand
TGAAATTATAAAATGTTCCCATGGCATTGGAGCCGCCGCCCACACACGCCATCACCACATCGGGCAGCCTGCCTTCCTTTTCAAGTATCTGCTCCTTTATTTCCCTGGAAATAACAGCCTGAAAGTCTCTCACTATGGTAGGGAACGGATGAGGACCCATTACGGAGCCCAGCACGTAATGAGTATCGTCTATCCTGTTGGTCCATTCTCTCATGGTTTCCGACACGGCATCCTTGAGGGTGGCCGTCCCGCTTGTGACTTCGTTTACCTTCGCACCGAGTAGACGCATCCTGTAGACGTTGAGGGCCTGACGCTCCGTGTCCTCCTTTCCCATGAATATCTCACATTCCATACCCATGAGGGCGGCCACCGTGGCTGTGGCGACTCCGTGCTGTCCCGCTCCTGTCTCTGCGATGACTCTGGTCTTTCCCATCTTCTTCGCAAGGAGCACCTGTCCCAGCACATTGTTTATCTTATGGGAACCCGTGTGATTGAGATCTTCTCTCTTCAGATAAACTCTGGCTCCTCCAAGATCCTCCGTCATATGAGCCGCATAATATAGCCCGGACGGACGGCCTGCATATTCATTGAGCAGCATGGTAAGTTCTCTGTTGAAGTCCGCGTCATCCTTATATCTCAGATATGCCTCTTCCAACTCCAATACTGCATTCATCAGCGTTTCGGGGATATACTGTCCGCCGTGTACGCCAAACCTTCCCTTTGACATATTATTTCCTCCTATCGTGATATCGTACTGTATTTACCGCCTCTATGATCTTCTCTCTGTCCTTCACCCCATCTGTTTCAAGGCTGCTGCTGAGATCCACAGCCCACGGCGACAGCCTGTCGATGGCCTCTGTGATGTTTCCCGGATCCAGTCCTCCCGCAAGGAAAAACGGTCTTCCCACATCAGATGCCAGCGACCAGTCGAAGGTCTTTCCCGTGCCTCCGCTGCCCTGATCCAGCAATATATGATCCGCACTGCTCCTGCGGGCCGCCTCTATATCCTCCGCCGATTTTACGGAAAAAGCTTTCATGATCGATCCCGCGCTTCCATTCGTCAGCCTTCTCAGCTCCGCTATATACTGCTCATCCTCACTTCCGTGAAGCTGCGCTATCTTTATCACTCCGTCATTTAGAAGCCGTGCCGGAAGTGAAATGGGCACATTCACAAAAACCCCTACAGGTATTATACGTTTATCCAGCTTCAACGCAAGCTCCTTCAGCTTATCTCTGTCGATGCTTCTGCGACTATTAGCAAATTCCGTTATGAATCCGCAATAGTCAGGCATGGCTTCATTGACATATTCTACATCCTCCGGCCTCCTGATGCCACATATTTTTATCTTTGTCATCGCGCTGTCGTCCTTTCCAAGGTCCCGCCGTTGAGCATTTCAAGGGCAGCTTTCTTATCTCTGCTTCGCATCAGGCTCTCGCCTATCAGGACCGCATCGACGCTGTTATCCCGCAGCATTCCTATATCCTCTGCTGTCTTGATACCGCTTTCCGAAACAAAAACCACATCATCAGGCGCAAGCTTTCTCAGGCTTATGCTGTTTCTCATATCTATCTCAAAAGTCTTAAGATCCCTGTTGTTTACTCCGATTATCTTCGCCCCGGCATCAAGAGCTGTCTTCACTTCGTCCGCATCGTGAGCCTCAACCAGCGCATCCATACCAAGGCTTTCCGCAAGCTTTATATATCCCGCAAGCTGCCTGTCATCCAGTATACTGCATATCAGCAGAACCG
>JAETSS010000288.1 GCA_021769545.1 Eubacterium sp. | reverse complement strand
TTTTCTCGATACTGTCAGCACAGCAGGCTTTACGGTCACATCATAATTGCCATTGGTGCAGTCTTTCTTTTCTATCTTGTATTTGCCTGCATTACAGTATTGGTCGTCTCCGGCTCCCGCTGTAAGGGTCAGTCCGAGGGAATCCTCTTTATCGCCGTTTACAAGCTGTGATGTGTCGATACTGTATTCCAGCTTAGGCGTTGCATCGCCGTACGTTTTACTCTTGTTTACTGCCTCGACATTTATCTGCTTCGGCAAAACCTCCACCGTAACCGTTCCCGGCATTGGATGTTCAGTAGAGCTGTCTTTCGGCTTATATATCATATTGTATTCATATGTCCCGGCGTTAAGTATAGCATCTCCGGCGTTCTTGTTATCCTTCATAAATATGAACTCACCGTCACCCGAAGCGCCCACCAGATTTGCCTCCGAAAGTTTCTGTCCGTAGGTCAGCACGGCCTTTTGCGGGAAAGCATAATCGTCCGCATCCGGAGTGTCTCTTCTGATATAGTAATCTATGGAATCGTCATCCGGAAGCTTATAGTTACCGCTGTCTTTTCCTGTAAGCCCTGTCACCGTCGCCGTATACTTCGTCGGTGCCTGATCCGTATCATTCCAGCTAGGTCCCGTCGGCCATTCCGTACTGCCGCTCGGTTCTACAACTGCCTTGCATTCATCTCCATCAAGAACTCCTGTCAGCTCTGCGGTCACATTGACAGGATCTCCCGTATAAACGAGATTTCTCGTATCACTCCATTGAATGCCAACGGTCTTTTTATTGATCTTCAAAGTGCCGTCTTTGAGCTTTACGTTATAATTTGGGTTAAGGGATCTGCCTTTTATCTGATAGCTGCCGACTTTTCCATCAGTGGCATCAGGCATCAGCTCCAGCTCGATATCCAGATCCTCCGCCGTATCACCGTTCACAAGCTGTGATTCGTCTACGCTATATGTAAGCTCAGGCAATGGATCGCCGTAGGTGATCTCCTTGTCATCTGCCGTAACTTCTATATATTTCGGCTCAAAGGTAGTGATCAACACCTCCTCCGTCACCGGCGCAAGCCTCGTATCATCAGGCGTATAGGTCAGCTTGAAGGTCTTATGCTTACTGATATCATCTGCCGTAGGGACATAATTTTCATCCTCGAATTTCCATGTTCCGTCTCCATCCTGCAGGTTCCCATCCGCATCCTTCGGCCATGTCATACGGGCCTCCGAAAGCGTATCTCCGTAAGTGATGGAAATGGAACTAGGGAACGTGGCCTTCGTAGCGTAGAATTTGCTGTCGGACTTATTGGTCTCATATATCAGCCTTGACATAGGGCGGTCGACGAAATTCATCATCACCATTCCCAGCCTTCTGTTATCGATGCAGTTGGCATCATCGTAAAAAAGCTTGGGATTGATATACCGCGTAAGCCCCAGTGGGAAGCCCACGGCGCAGCTGGTATAGTTGTATATCCACGCATCGGCAGGGATGGCATGAGACGTATCGCTGCCGGTCGTCTGTTTCATGGTTCCTTCGACATAGTCCCATTTCCCGTAAGAGAATTCATTGTATGCGTCCTGCGCATAGACTTTTGTCCCGTCTTTATCATATATATTGATGGCATATTTATATTCTCCATAGGAATTCGTATCCCAGTCGGAAAGGTTTATCCCGAACCATTCTTCCTTAAGTCCGTCGTCTGCCGGATCGTATTTGTCGGTATCGATATCGTATCTGCGTATAAACACGATCTTGCCCCGGGCCTCGCC
>JAETSS010000287.1 GCA_021769545.1 Eubacterium sp. | reverse complement strand
ACAGCGATGTCCCCGCCGTATTTCAGCAAAGATGAATTGAAGCATATGGAAATGATGCTCTCGCTGGACTGCATGATGAACATGGCAAGTCCCAGGGCGAGGCTGGGCAGAATGATCTTCCGCTCCAGCGCAAAATACTTCGCTCTGATCCTAAGCTGCGTCCTTTTCCCGCAAAGAAACGACATCACCCAGATGCAGGATATTGCCTGGGAAATTATCGTCGCCGTGGCAGCGCCCTGAACGCCCATACCGAGAGCGAATATGAAGATCGGATCCAAGATGATATTGGCAACGGCTCCGATGGTGACGGAGATCATCCCCGTCTTGGCAAAGCCCTGCGCCGTAATGAAGGTGTTCATTCCCAGGGTCAGCTGGACAAAGATCGTCCCCAGCGCGTATATATCCATGTAGCCCGATGCGTACCCGATGGTGTTTTCACTGGCGCCAAAGGCCAGCAGCAGCTCCCTGTTCCAAAGCAGCAGCACCAAAGTCAATACCACGGATATGATGATCTGGACCACGAAGCAGTTTCCCAGCGTCTTTTCCGCGGACTCCATGTCCTTTTTGCCCATAAATATAGAGGCTCTCGGCGAACCTCCCGAACCTACCAGCGCCGCGAATGCCGCCACGATCATGATGAGAGGCATGCACACGCCCACCCCGGTCAGCGCCATGGCGCCTACTGATGATATATGTCCGATATAGATGCGATCTACGATATTGTAAAGCATGTTGATGATCTGAGCCGTCACCGTAGGGATCGCCAGCCGCAAAAGCAGCTTTCCCACGGGCTCCGTACCCAGAAAATCCTTGTCGTCAGTCATGTTATCACTCCTATTATCCATCACATTGCTTTTGTATTGTATTATATCAAATTTTTCCGGGCAGTTCATTATGTAAAAGGATGATATTACATACAAATCAGTGCTTGACCTCCATGCCTCCCGTCCGAGGTTAGTTTGATATGTGTATAAAAGCGTTTTTTATGGTGTCTAGTGATACGCGTGAGCATTATGTAAACTTGCCTCATGGGACTTCTCCATAAATGATTAAGTTCATGCAAAATGATGGAGAAAACTTTGTCGGCAGGAGTAAAAAAAGTGAAATACAGGCCTATATGAACCTGATATTCCCGATGAAAATGGCTATTAGGGAGAAAAAATCAGGGTGTTTGGCCATTTCAAGTCAAAATCCCGCCGAGGGTGGTTTACATAAAGTCAGATTTCTCCATCGAAGATCAAAGAATTTAAAAAGAATGGAGAAATATTGGCGCTTACACAACACCCCTGCATATGCAGCATAACGCAGCGCATGCAGGGGTGTTGGGCACTTTTTCAAAATGATCTATTATTTACTTCTGTTTTTTCTCAAAAGCACTGTGATGACGGTTCCTAATGAAATCGTCAATATACAAAGGGCCAGCATGAGAGGCAGGCTCACAGGATCTGATGTCCTTGCGCCGATGGCGTTCTGACTGCTGCCGGTTCCTCTACCGTCACTGCTTCCACCTCCCGGCTTGCCCGGTGCTTCTGCTTTGATGGTGTATTCCTTCATCAGCTTATCTCTGTCTCTCGGCAGGATATAGTTGCTGTTTGAAATTGAGACTGCCAGCGCCGTATATGTCCCCGGCTCTATCCTATCGCCGTTTATGACCGTCACATCGCATGTATCTCCTTTAACCAGACCGCCTGCCTTTGCCGTGACATTTGCAGGATTTCCGGTATAATAGAGGCTTGAAACATCGGACCATATCAGGCTTATCTCCTTCGG
>JAETSS010000286.1 GCA_021769545.1 Eubacterium sp. | reverse complement strand
TGCCGGGGCAGGCGGGGCAGACGGAAATGAGCTTCTGGCATACAACAGAAGCATCGAACGCTGTGAAAAGATGAAACAGCAGATACCGCAGCTTACCATATGCGAAAGCAGCAGTGAGCTTTGCAGCAGATCGGATATGGTGATCTTGGGCGTGAAGCCACAGGGGATCGAATCGGTACTGCAGGAGATAAAAGAAGCATACGATACCGGAAAAACCGTAGTATCCATGGCAGCCGGTGTGAAGATAAGCGTATTTGAGAATATCCTCGGAGCGGACGCGCCTGTAATACGGATAATGCCAAATACCCCTGCCAAGGTTGGAGAAGCCATGACAGCCGTGTGCAGGAATGCCAACGTTGACGATGATACCTTTGCAGCAGCCATGGACGTATTTTCTTCCATCGGAAAGGCGGAGGCTGTGGACGAAAGCCTCATAGACTGTGTAATAGGAGTCAGCGGCAGCAGCCCGGCGTATACGTATATGTATATAGAAGCGCTGATACAGGCTGCCGTGAAGAACGGAATGGAGCCTGAAAAGGCAAGGGTGTTCGCGGCTCAGTCGGTGCTGGGCGCGGCGAAGATGGTCCTTGAAGGAACGGAATCCGTGGAACAGCTGAGGATAAACGTATGCTCGCCTAACGGGACGACAATAGAAGCCGTAAACAGGCTCTTTGAAAACGGATTCATGGATGATGTGAAAGAGGGCTTTCAGGCAGCAGTTGACAGATCTATCGAAATGGGGAAAGAAAAGCAATGATTTTTGAAGAAAAGAAAATAAGCAGCCAGCGTATATATGAGGGCGCTATCCTAAATGTAAGGCGTGACAAGGTCACGGCTGTACAGGGAGAAGCGTACAGAGAGATAATAGAGCATAACGGTGCCGTCGCCATAGTTCCCATAACGGACGATGGCAGCGTAGTGATGGTGGAGCAGTACAGATATGCCAGCGGAATGACAGTTCTGGAGCTTCCGGCAGGCAAGATCGACAAGGGCGAGACCGACCCTGCGCAGGTGGCGGCAAGGGAACTGAAAGAAGAAACGGGGTATACGGCGGAAAACGTAATATATCTTGGCAAGATAAACACCAGCGTGGCTTATTCCGCAGAAGTCATCCACATATTTGCCATGACGGGTCTGAAAGCGGGAACGCAGGAGCTTGACGATGATGAGGCGATAAACGTAGTTGAATATCCCTTTGACGAGATCTGCCAAATGGCATCGGGCGGAAAGCTCATCGATGCCAAGACGGTGGCGGGACTGTTCATGGCTAAAGAGCAATTGCGTGACATACAGACTCGGTGAGACATCCTGCCAGGATCATGGCAAAGGCCAAAACAGCAACGTGCAGCAGACCTTTTTTTTCTTTGGAAGGTCTGCTTTTTTTTCGCAGCTCCGAGACAGAGCAGTAGAATATCATCGCGGAGATCACGAGAAAAGCTGGTATGAGAAAGAGATTCTGCGGGAATATCCTGAGGATGGAAATGAGAAAAGCATCATCGGCCGAGTTGATATACAGAAGTCCGCTGCAGAAGCCTATGGCGAAGCTTTTATACCAGAGAAGCGCAGGCGGCAGCGGGCACAGCAGCTTTGTGAAAAGCGCCGGCAGCATTATGATGATCAGCAGCAGATTCGATGTCAGTGCGGAGAAAAATGTACCGAAAAATCCCGCGGTGCTGTCGGAAAAGCTTGAAAGCAAAAGTGAGGAAAGATAGCTGTTGTTTTCAGACGACAGGTTGGCGCTGAAAAAAAGCCCCGAAAACAAGCCTGTCAGAAAAATAAATATGA
>JAETSS010000285.1 GCA_021769545.1 Eubacterium sp. | reverse complement strand
TTATTTGTGGCCGGTATCGTATGCTTCACCGTGAGACCAGCTTCCTGAAGGTCTTGTTTTTCATGGCTTCCTTTGTTATCAAAGCCAGATCATAGGCTGATGTTTTGTGGTTCTCCTGACCGTATGTATTGAGTCCGTTGGGATTGGTAAATGTGGTCTCGTTGGCACCGCAGCGTCTGGCCCGTTCATTCATCATATCGCAGAAGTTCTCCACGCTGCCTCCTGCAGCCACCGCCAAAACCTCCGCAGCGTCATTGGCCGAATACACCATCAGCCCGTAAAGCAGCTCTTCAACGGTGATCACCTCACCCTTCTGGAGCTTCATGACATGACCTATGGTCCCGACATCCTGGTTTACCGTTATTTCCTTATCGAGATCCATGGTCTCTAATACCACCAGACATGTCAGTATCTTAGTCACGCTGGCCGGATCTCTGCGGTCATGGATGTTCTTTTCATACAGTATCTCTCCGCTTTTGGCATCCATGATTATGCCCGATGTGCCTTCTATGGCGGGAGCATCCGACCAGTCTATATCAGCCGAAGGGGCGAAACCTTTTTCCGATCCGTCCGCCGGCTTTTCATCAGCGAAAGAAGGATATCACGAAAGGCACCGGTGTAGCCGAATGAGTCCTTATTGCAAGCGGAGTCCTATGATCCGGTACCACCAGGATCCTGAAATCCTCTCCTGCATCTCTCAGGTAATCAACGATTGGTTTCACGATCTTTGCATCTATGCTTTCGATGCACTGGATCTTTCCGGCTCTGTCGCCCTGATGTGAGCATTCGTCCGGTCCTTCCAGATGCATGTATACGAAATCCATTCCGTTTTTGAATTCTCTTACTGCCGCTTCCGCTTTGCCGTCAAAGTTGGTATGGAGCGTTCCTGTAGCTCCCTCCACATCGACGGAATTGAGACCTGCGCATATAGCTATACCCTTGATAAGGTCCACTGCGGAAATTGCAGTTCCCTTGATGCCGTACTTGTCATAGAAGGAGGAAAGGCTAGGCTTCCTTCCCTGTCCCCATATCCAAAGGGTATTGGCAGGGTTGAGGCCTCTCTCTATCCTGGACTTGTTTACAGGGTGATCCTTGAGGATGTCGTAGCTCTTCTTCATCATCTCGGTGATGAATTCGGAGCCTTCACCCTTAGGCCGATGGTCTCCCACTCTCTGAGTAAGTACGTCATGGGGCGGAGTCATCTCGTAATCCGTCGATCCGTTGTGTACGATCATGCAGTGTCTGTAGCTTACGCCTGTATAGAATTTTATATTCTCATCTTCAAATGCCTCGTTTACAGCCTTTATCAGCTCATCGGCTTCCTCCGTTGTGATGTCGCCGGAGCTGTGATCGGTGATTATCAGGTCTTCATAATCTCCTTCACCTGTGAGGGTTATGATGTTGGTCCTGAATGCCACATCTGTATCGGACATATCTATACCGATGCTGGCAGCTTCAAGGGGCGATCTGCCCGTAAGATATACGGATGGATCGTATCCCATTACCGACAGGTTAGCGGCATCGCTTCCCGGAGCCACGCCCGGCGGTATGGTCTTTACCATTCCCACAAGACCCTTATGAGCCAGCTCGTTTATGTTCTTTATATCAGCCACTTCAAGAGGCGTCTTATTTCCCAGCTCCGCTATATTGTCGTCGCCTGCGCCGTCGGGAACTACGATAAGATACTTCATTATTTATTCTCCTCCTGGAACTTCTTCATGAACTCGATCAGTGCATCCACGCCTTCCTCAGGCATAGCGTTGTAGATGCTGGCACGCATTCCTCCGATGGATCTGTGTCCGTTGAGGTTGTGCATGTTGTTCTTCTTGGCCTCTGCCACGAATTTCTTGTCGAGATCTGCATCGCCTGTAACGAATACTACGTTCATCAGGGATCTGTCTTCCTTTTCTACAGGGCACTTGTAAAGCTCACTGCTGTCGATGAAGTCGTAGAGCTTCTTCGCCTTGGCAACGTTCCTTCTGTTCATTTCGGCTACGCCGCCCATTTCCTTGATGTACTTGAACACTTCACCTGCAATGTATATAGCAAAGCAGTTAGGTGTGTTGTATGTTGAACCGTTGTCTGCATGGATCTTGTAGTCAAGATATGTAGGCACGGTTTCCTTTGCAAAGCCTATCAGGTCCTCTCTCATGATGGCGATGGCGATGCCGGAAGGAGCTATGTTCTTCTGAACGCCCGCATAGATGAGGCCGAACTTGCTTACATCCACTTCCTCCGAAAGGATGCATGATGACATGTCTGCAACAAGAGGGATATCTCCCGTATCAGGGATGTACGGATAATGCGTTCCGTAAATCGTATTGTTGAATGTGATATGCACGTAGTCTGCATCGGGTCTTATGTCTTCCTTCTTTACCTTAGGGATA
>JAETSS010000284.1 GCA_021769545.1 Eubacterium sp. | reverse complement strand
AGAAGCAAAAGCAATGCGTCTCTGGCTGTATATCCACCTTTCAGTATCTTCGTCTTGATCATTTTCGAATTTCCTCTCTCTGTCTATATTCCTTATTTCAAATATGTTTATAAATATGCACCCGACCTTTCATCAACTGTTGTACGACAAAAGGTCCGCTGCAATTTCGTAGCCGTAATTTATTTATAAGGTGTTTTATGTATGTTACTGATCAGCAAGAGCATACTTTCTGCTGAATATGAACTGCGTGATGGCCTTGTTTTCCGTGGACAGATGCTTGGAAGAAGCAGTCTGTACGTTTTTGGATACGGCGATCTTCTTTCCCTTGGCTCTCTCTACCAGATCACACATTTCCGGGCTGGTCGGCTTACCGAAGTGGCTGAATATGATCATTGCCGCTACGGAAGCGATCAATCCTGCGAAGAACTGATGGAAGCCTGTAGCTCCGGCCAGATCAGCCTGCGCCCAGATCTGTGCAACACCGCCGCCTGCGATCATGGAAGCGATGGAACCCGTGGCATTGGCCTTCTTCCACCATACTGCACAGACATAGCTCGGCAGGAATGCGCAGCCCATGAAGCTGAAGGTGTCTACAATAAGGCTGAAAATTCCCGGAGGATTCAGTATCGCGATGATAACTCCGATGATACCCACAACAACGATGGAACCCTTGGAAACGAATACAACGCTTCTGTCGCTTGCATTCGGTCTGAGCCATCTCTTGTAAAAGTCGATGGATACGATGGTTGCGATCAGCAGCATCAGTGCAGCGACTGTACTCATGATAGCCGACATGATAGCTGTCAGCATGATACCTGACATTACTCCAGGGAATTCCTTGGCTGCAAGTGACGGAATAACCAGTTCAGGGTCTCCGTTGATAAGACCTGACGGTTCTGCCGTAAAGATAACCAGTCCTGCAAGACCCAGGAAGTACGGAATGAAGCAGAACAGTTGCGTCCAGATAGTTGCATATACAACGGATGTCTTGGCTACCTTCGGGCTTCCCATCGCCATATGCTTGTTGACGCTGTGCGGCAGTCCCATATATCCCACCAGATAGATCAATACCGCACCTGCGATAACGCCGTAGCCGCCTTCATACATGTTATCCTTGCCCCATACGCTCAGGAGAGTAGGATCGATGGCTGCCAGCTTTTCATTCAGTCCCGCGAACCAGCCCATGTCAGTCATAACGAGAATGAATATCGCGATCAGGGAACCGATCATGATGAATCCCTGTATAACATCCGTCCAGGCAACTGCGAAATACCCGCCGACGAAAGTATAGAACAATATTACTGCAACGCCTACTACCAGGCCTATCTCAAGCGGGAATCCGAAGAGCGTTACCAGCGTCTTTCCGGTTGCCAGGAACTGTCCCAGCACATAACATGAAAGTCCGAATACTGCAATGATACAAGCAATGACCTTGACCGGTACCGACTCGTATCTCTTTTCCAGATACTCTATCGGAGAGATGGCATCCAGCAGTTGGGAAAGTCTTCTCATCCTTCTTCCCAGAACGGTGATGTTGATCATACCGCCGCCTGCGTCACCTACCGCGTAGAATATAGCGAAATATCCCATAGCATACGCTTCCGACGGTCCGCCCATGAACATGAATCCGCTCATGGCTGTCGTCTGCAGCGTCAAAGCCGTAACGAGAGGTCCCATGGATCTTCCGCCCAGCATATAGTCCTCGGAACTCTTGGATTTCTTATTCCAGTAGAGTCCCATGGCGATCATTCCGATAAAATAACAAAACAGTACAATTACTTCTACTCTCA
>JAETSS010000283.1 GCA_021769545.1 Eubacterium sp. | reverse complement strand
TACCACATACCTGCATCGCTGCAGCAGTTCCTTGCCTCCGCCGCTTATAACGGTACTCACAAAAGCCGTTATGATCTCCTCCCACTGGTCCACCGAATGGAGATCGAATTCCAGCTCTATATAGAGCACATGGGCCATTTCCTTAGCTTTGCGCAGCGCCGACAGTATGAAGCCATCGTCCAGACTAACGCTGCCGTCCTTTATCTCAGCCGTGCTTCTGTCCAGCAGAGGAAGATATATCTCGCGAAGTCCCAGCTCGTGATGGCTTTCCTTTATCATCTCGCGCTTCAGCTTGCTTCCCGAATACCTGCTCATCTGAGCTTCGTACCTTCGCCGCCAGTCTCCGGCATTATGCTCTGCGGAACGTATCAGGCTTGCCCTTTCCTCATCTATATTGGCGTAGGCCAGGCTTCTTCCCAGCCTTTCCATAAGCTCCGTACGGTCGTACTCCTCCATGCGGTTTCCCGCCGACACGTATTTCTCATACTTTTTCTTGTGCTGCGACGGCGTCGTATCGTACCATTTCTTGAAGCTCTTGTATATGTATTTGGGGTCGGAAAATCCGCAGCGCAGCGATATTTCCGTTATGCTTTTGTCGCTGGAAAGCAGTATGCGTTCGGCCTTCTCGGTCCTTCTGGAATTGAGGTATTCCGTAAAGTTCATGTTGGTCATCTTCTTCCAGAACTGTGAAATGTACGTCTTGCCTATGAATTCCTTCTGAGCCAGTCCTTCAAGCTCCAGCTTTTCTCCGTAATGCTCCTCTATCTCCCTGACGATGCGGTAATAGCGATGCATCTGATTTTCGGGTATCTCTCTGCCGTTGTGATAATACACAAGATCGAACTTTCCGATAAGTATATCCATTATCTGCTGTATGAATCCACGTATCCTGCCTGCGTCGGCATCGGGCTTCGCCGTCTCAAGGACCGCTTCCGTTATCAGCCTGCGTATTTCCAGACAGTATTTTTCCTGCATGCTGTTGGCATTGAAGCTTTCACAGATAAAATAAAGGTATTTCACATATTCGTTCTGCTCCGTAAACTCATTGAGGTCTATATAAAGGGAGACCATCACATTGTTCGCGCTGCTTCTGATGCAGTGCACATCGCCTTCGTTTATCACCGTAAAATCGCCCTTGGCAAGATGGAAGGAATCGTAGCTTGAAAGTATGTCCGCCTCTCCCTCCAGCAGGAACAATATCTCAAGACAGTCCTCATGAAAATGGGGGATGTACTCCTTTACGGAATAGACCCTGAGGGCTGCCCCGGTACCTTCTATGAAATTCACATTTTCTCTTTCTATCATATACATCTCTCTGTTAGACACACAAAACAACTTTAACCGTTACATATGATTTTATCATAGATCGCGGAAAATCTAAATAACGAGCTCTGCAAAAAACTCATTGGATCCACGTAACACAAAACAGTGGCTGCCGCACCATATCTCAAAATTCTTAGTGCAACAAGCCACTGAAAAAAACTTTCCTACTATACGCCGGTGCTTATACATCCAGCTCTCTTATTATCGCCTTGGCCTTCAATATCTTTCCCGGCGACATGCTGAGTTCGTCTATATCGTTTTCCATCAGGAATCTTATCATGTCGGGATCGCTTCCCGCTTCTCCGCACACTCCCACAGGGATGCCTGCTTTATGACCGTTTTCTATAGTCATCCTTATCAGTCGCAGTACAGCCGGATGGTACATGTCATAAAGATATGCCACGTCCTGATTCATCCTGTCTGCCGCCAGCGTATACTGTATCAGATCGTTGGTCCCTATGCTGAAAAAGT
>JAETSS010000282.1 GCA_021769545.1 Eubacterium sp. | reverse complement strand
CCGTGAGGCTTTCTGCCATCTTCTTCGTCAGGGTGGTGACGAGAGTACGCTCGCCTTTTTCCGTAACGCGGTTTATCTCTCCTATCAGATGGTCCATCTGACCTTCCGTCTCATGGAGCTCTATTACAGGATCCAGAAGTCCCGTAGGTCTTATTATCTGTTCCGCGGACATTCCGCCGCTCTGCTCCCTTTCATATGGCGCAGGTGTCGCGCTGTCGTAGACGATCGGGTTGTCCAGCGCCGACGGCAGTCTGAATCCGTAATCCACCAGCGACTGCTTTCTTGAACGGTCTCCCGCGTACATGGCCCTAAGCTGGGGCAGCATGACGTGGGATTCGTCTATTATTATCAGAAAATCGTCTGGGATGTAGTCTATCAGCGTGTACGGTCTTGACCCCGGTTCAAGTCCCGTTATGTGTCTTGAGTAGTTCTCTATGCCTTTGCATGTTCCCACTTCTCTCAGCATCTCGACATCGTATCTCGTTCTCTGCTCGATACGCTGTGCCTCGATGAGCTTGCCGCGGTCCTGGAACCACTTCACTCTTTCCTTCAGCTCTTCGTTGATGGTCTCCGTCGCTCTGTCTATGTTTTCCTTGCTGGTGACATAGTGGGAGGCCGGATATATGGCGACATGGTTTCTGATGCCTACGATCTCGCCTGTTACGGGATTTATCTCCTTTATTGTCTCCACCTCGTCGCCGAAAAGCTCGATCCTCACTGCGTTTTCCGCTCCTGCCGGGTAGATGTCTATGGTGTCGCCTCTTACTCTGAAATTGCCTCGTTCCATGGCTATGTCGTTTCTGGTGTACTGGATGTCCACCAGCTTTCGCAGTAGCTCCTGCCTGTCCTTTTCCATGCCGGGACGCAGGGATATCACCTGATTTTCATAGTCGATCGGGCTTCCCAGTCCGTATATGCACGAAACGCTGGCAACGATGATGACGTCTCTTCTTTCGGAAAGGGCCGCCGTCGCCGAGTGCCTGAGTTTTTCGATTTCTTCGTTTATGTCCGAATCCTTTTCGATGTATGTGTCCGTGGACGCCACATATGCCTCCGGCTGGTAGTAATCGTAGTAGGACACGAAATATTCCACTGCATTTTCGGGGAAAAACTCCTTGAATTCGCCGTGGAGCTGTGCCGCCAGCGTCTTGTTGTGGCTGATGACCAGAGTCGGCTTCTGGACCTTCTCGATGATCTTGGCCATGGTGAAGGTCTTGCCGGACCCGGTGACTCCCATCAGGGTCTGCGCCCGCTTTCCCTGCATGATGCCGTTTGCGATTTTTTCTATAGCCTGCGGCTGATCGCCCATGGGGGCGAATTCGGATATTACTTTGAACCTCTGATCCATATTCAAAACCTTTCTATTTATACACAACCCACTTACCACTTCTGCTAAATCCAACAAACTCTGCAACATGTTCTTCCCTCATCGCTGCAAGTTCTTTCTTCAACGCATACATCGAAACTCCCAGTATTTCCGTCATTTTCTTTTTGGAGATCGATGGATTCTTCTTTATAAGTATCAATATCTGTTCTCTTAATGACAATCCCCGCAAAGTCTCCGTTAATGCAGACGATGGGGTTGCATTTGGGGTTGAAACATTTTCATTCTTACTTTTATCTTCCAAAAATCCTTCATGGATAAATAATCTTGTGATAAAGTATTCTTTTGATAAGAATCAATCTTATCCACCGACACACCTTTTAGGGGATAAACGGGGTATCCCTCACTTTCCTCAACACCTATCACAATATATCCGCCACCCCAGTTATCCAAATCATTCGCAAATGCGCATACCGATTTCAAAGATGCTTCTGCA
>JAETSS010000281.1 GCA_021769545.1 Eubacterium sp. | reverse complement strand
GTACAAATACGCTCCGATCTCTAACCGCCATTGATTGATCTGCCGCAAAAAAGTCGCATCGATCTGTGTCGTGTACCTGTTATCATTTTGAAAATCTGTCTGTACAATCTGATCAAAACGACCGGAGTATACACTATCCCTGGAGAGCAAGTCTGATATTTCCTGATATTTCTCAACATACTGGTCAAAATGATATCTTCGATACAGGGAAACAGTTGCATTTTCTCCCACATTTGGTTTGATCGTGGTGTCGTAAACCAGCAGGTCTTCAAAATTTGTCAGAATCGCCAGCGCATGTTTTGCATTCCACCCATATTTGCGAATCTGCATTGCCGGCTCAAATTCTACTGTGATATCAACGCCTGGCTTCTTCGCTTCAACAAAGATCTTTGACACACCATTTAATGTCAGTGTATAATCCGGCCGCTCGTTGTTATTCGAATATCTCTCTACCACAACCTCCTTATATTGCGGCAGTTTTCCTTTCTCATTCCGAACATCCCATCCAAAACACTCCAATAAAGGGTCGATATACTCGTCCCTGCATTCCGTCTCATTATATGAATTTCTGATATCGTGATAATATGCCATATTCTTCTGATACCGGATGATCAACTGTCTTAATCTATCTATATTATCCATATTATACCTTTCAGTGAAAAGGATCCGCCCTCTATTCTATACTCAACAATAACACATATGTTCTCTAATTTCAATATATTTTTACCCAGGCATCTTTCCACCCAGGCTCTGATTGGAGACTGTTCAGAATCTGGGTGGAGTACCAGCTATATTTCGTCTATATACACCACGCCTTTTATCCGCTGCAACGTATGAAAATATCCGTCCCTGCCGATCTTTCTTGGCAGGCGGAAGGTCGCAACGATCTGAAAATGCTGCCCCTTCGCCTTTGGCTTATCGACATAAAAGCTGTCCACAAAGCAGTTGTCCTCTTTGAGCTGTCTGGACACATTGGTGATCGCCTTGCCGTCCTCGACTTCTATATAGAGCGTCATGTAACGCGAATATCTGTAGACCCTGTCCTCAATGACCGGTACTAAATGGACGCCGACAAGCCACATCACCGTGAGAAGCACCGCACCGTCAGCAAACCCGATCCCCACCGCAAGCCCGATGCACGCGCAGGTCCATATGCTCGCCGCGGAGGTCAGCCCCTTGATCTGATGCCCCGACACCAGGATCGAACCCGCGCCGAGAAAACCGACACCGCTGATAACCTGCGCGGCGATCCTCGAGATGTCCAGCCGCTCCGGATAGATCTCCTCCAAATACTGCTCCAGCAGCATCACCATCGTCGCGCCAAGGCATACCGTGATCGTGGTCCGCGCACCGCCGCCGCGCCGCTTCGCGCCCCTGTCGATACCGATCACGATGCCAAGCGCCAGGGATATGGCCATTCTGATAAAAATATTTTGCCACGTCCAGTCAGAGAGTCTCGTCGTAAACATGCCTTCTCCTCCTCCTTCCGCCAATGCCTGCCTGTCCATCACCCATTTATAAAATAACCTCTCGCAATCTTATAAATGAACGTCACACAATTTCTACCGCACGATCTCATCCGAATCCAGCAGTATCGTAAACGGCCCGTCATTTACGAGTGACACCTTCATCTCCGCCCCGAACGAACCATGCTCGACGCGGAAACCTTTTTTCCTGATCGCACTGTTGACATACTCATACAGTTCCTCTGCCTTGTCCGGTCTGCCAGCCAGTGTGAAAGAAGGTCTGTTACCCTTCCTGCAGTCCGCATACAGCGTAAACTGCGATATGATCAGAAACGCACCGCCCACATCTGCGGCGGACAGGTT
>JAETSS010000280.1 GCA_021769545.1 Eubacterium sp. | reverse complement strand
ATGCCTGTAAATCTGCCTCCACAGGAGCTTTTTCGCTGTCGGACAGCTTATCTCCGACTTCATTTAAAGCTTTCTCTGTCTGGAATACGAAGGAATCGGCTTCATTTCTTGTATCGATGGCTTCTTTTCTCTTCTTATCCTGTGCTTCATATTCTGCAGCTTCTTTTACAGCTTTCTCAATATCCGCATCGGACATATTGGAGCCTGCGGTAATGGTAATATGCTGCTCTTTTCCTGTTCCCAAATCCTTAGCGGATACATTTACGATACCGTTTGCATCGATGTCAAAGGTAACCTCGATCTGAGGGATTCCTCTGGGTGCGGGAGGAATGCCGTCCAGTCTGAACTGACCCAGGGACTTGTTATCCCTTGCGAACTGCCTCTCGCCCTGTAATACGTTGATATCAACAGCCGTCTGGTTATCCGCCGCTGTGGAGAACACCTGGCTCTTCTTGGTAGGAATGGTCGTATTTCTTTCGATCAATCTTGTTGCAACACCACCCTGTGTTTCGATCGCAAGGGAAAGAGGTGTTACATCCAAAAGCAGGATATCGCCTGCGCCTGCATCGCCTGCCAGCTTACCACCCTGAACGGAAGCGCCTAAAGCTACGCATTCATCAGGATTCAAGGTCTTGCTGGGCTCCTTGCCTGTAATCTGTTTTACCTTTTCCTGTACTGCAGGGATACGTGTGGAACCGCCTACCAGCAATACCTGGCCGATCTCAGACGCTGTGAGCCCTGCATCCTTCAATGCATTCTGAACCGGAACTGCCGTTCTCTCCACCAGGTCATTGGTCAGCTCGTCAAATTTAGCCCTTGTGAGGTTCATATCAAAGTGCTTTGGTCCCTCTGCTGTCGCCGTGATGAACGGGAGATTGATGTTTGTCGTCGTCGCGGAAGAAAGCTCCTTCTTTGCCTTCTCCGCAGCTTCCTTCAATCGCTGCATCGCCATCTTGTCGCCGGAGAGGTCGATCCCTTCCTGCTTCTTGAACTCGTCGATCATCCACTGGATCAGCTTGTTGTCAAAATCATCGCCGCCAAGACGTGTATCGCCGTTTGTCGCAAGCACCTCGATCACGCCGTCGCCGATCTCGATGATGGACACATCAAATGTGCCGCCGCCAAGGTCATATACTAATATTTTCTGCTCTTTTTCATTGTCAAGGCCGTATGCCAGCGCTGCCGCTGTCGGCTCGTTGATGATACGCTTCACATCAAGTCCCGCGATCTTACCTGCATCCTTTGTCGCCTGACGCTGTGCATCGTTGAAGTAAGCCGGAACCGTGATCACTGCCTCTGAAACCTTCTCGCCCAGATAGCTCTCCGCGTCCGCCTTCAGTTTCTGAAGGATCATTGCGGAAATCTGCTGCGGGGAGTACTTCTTGTCGTCGATCGTCCTGCCGTGGTCCGTACCCATATCTCTCTTGATGGATGCGATCGTCTTCTCCGCGTTGGTGACTGCCTGGCGCTTTGCCGGCTCACCTACGAGACGCTCCCCTGTCTTTGTGAATGCCACGACGGAAGGTGTCGTCCTTGCGCCCTCTGTATTTGCGATAACGGTGGGCTTACCACCTTCCATAACTGCTACGCAGCTATTTGTTGTACCTAAGTCAATACCAATGATCTTTGCCATGATTTTTTCCTCCTCATCATATAAAATCATATTGTTAAACAATTCAAAACCAAGAGAAATGTCTGCGTCCAGTCATGTGCTTACTGGACGACTGCCACCATACTGTGCCTTACCACGCTGTCGCGGTAAGTGTACCCTTTTTGAAGCTCCTGTGCGATGATCCCCGACCCGTACTCCTCGCTCTCCACCTGCATCACTG
>JAETSS010000003.1 GCA_021769545.1 Eubacterium sp. | reverse complement strand
GGTGAGAGGATGCAGTCCATCGTTCAGAGACTCGGCGTCGAAGAAGATGAAGCCATCGAAGCGGGCATGATCACCAAGCAGATAGAAAACGCCCAGAAGAAAGTCGAAGGCAAGAACTTTTCCATAAGAAAATACGTACTGCAGTACGATAACGTAATGAACAAGCAGCGTGAGATCATCTACAGTGAACGTAAGAGGGTGCTGTTCGGAGAGGATCTGAGAGAGTATCTGGTGTCCATGACCCATGAACTCATCGACGAAGTTGTAGAACCTATAGTGATAGCGTCGAAGTTCGCAGAGGAATGGGATTTAGAAACCCTCAACAAGGGACTTCGAAAGATCTCGCCGAAATTCGAACCGCTGGATTTCGATGAAGAGACCCTTGCCGAGATAGATGCCGACAGTCTCAAGGAAGGTTTATATGCAGATTTTGAAGACCTTTACAAGGAGAAGGAAGAGGAGATCGGCGTAGACAGGCTCAGAGAAGTCGAACGTATGATACTCATAAGAGTCGTTGACAATAAATGGATGGATCACATAGACGCAATGGATCAGCTCAAGAGCGGTATAGGCCTGAGAGGACTTGGCGGACAGGATCCTGCAGCCGCTTACGCACAGGAAGGCTTCGACATGTTCGAGCTGATGATAAATTCCATCAAGGAGGACTTTGTCAAGCTCTGCTACAACGTAACGGTACAGACTACGACCGAAAGAAAGAACGTACTGGGAAGCGGTGAAAGCAGAAAGGACGAATTTGCCGACGAACCGGCTCCGGCAGGTCACGGACAGCAGATGCCGGCCGAGGCCGCAGTGCCGAAGCGCGAGCATAAACAGCAGACAGTCAGAAGAGAAGCCCCGAAGGTAGGCAGAAACGACCCGTGCCCGTGTGGGAGTGGGAAGAAGTATAAGCACTGCTGCGGGAGGACGGCACCCCGCGAGTGACGAGCGATAGCGAAGGCAGAGCGGCGGTGTGTCCCCCGTCATATGTCGCAGGGCTTTAGCCCGTTGCGACCAACGACGCGGGCTGGTCAAAATCCGCTGTAGCGTTGTTGCCTGCGGGCAGCTCGATTCTCGTGTACGTCCAGTACACTCCGAGTCTCGCTCCCTTGGCGCCTAGCTACAACGAATTTTTCCTGCGCCCGGTAGAAAGGACGATTTTGGCTGGTCAAAATCCGCTGTAGCGTTGTTGCCTGCGGGCGCGACAGAAAAAAGTAAAATAACCGAAGACCAAACGATATAATAAAACAAAGTCGGCTTTGCCGATGTTATATAAAAAAGGATGTGAGAGAATGATTCAGGTAGATCAGATAAAAGGTCAGCTTCCTGCACTGCAGAAGATGCTGAAAGAGGCAGGTGAGTCCCTTTGACCCGGCAGGGTTGAAGGAAAAGCTGGCAGAGCTGGATGCGAAGATAACGGAAGAAGGCTTCTGGGACGATCCCGAATCCGCCCAGAAGACCATGAAGGAGAAGAAATCTCTTGAAGATAAGATAAATGAACTTGAAACCCTTGAAGGCTCCATGGAGGAGCTGGAGGTGACTCTGGAAATGGCAGCGGAAGCTGAGGATGAAGAGCTGGCAAAGGAAGCCGAGGAGCTTGCAAAGAAGCTCACCGATTCCCTTGAAGATCTGAGACTCAGAACGCTTCTGAACGGAAAGTACGATAAAAACAACGCCATCATTTCGGTGCATGCCGGTTCCGGCGGCACCGATGCTCAGGACTGGGCGGAGATGCTGCTGAGGATGTATACTAGATGGTGCGAAAAGAAGGGCTACAAGGCGAAGCTGATAGATATGCAGGACGATACCGAAGGCGGCATCAAGAGCGCAACGCTGCTTGTGGAAGGAGAGAACGCATACGGGTATCTCAAAAACGAAAAAGGCGTACACAGGATAGTCCGCATATCGCCTTTCGATTCTTCGGGAAGACGGCACACTTCGTTTTCGTCTCTGGACGTTACACCGGAGATCGACGATGATGTCACGGTAGAGATAAATCCTGAGGATCTCAAGATAGACACATACCGCTCCAGCGGAGCAGGCGGACAGCACGTAAACACGACGGATTCGGCAATCAGGATAACCCATCTGCCGACAAATATAGTCGTGACATGTCAAAACGAGCGATCCCAGCACCAGAACCGAGACGTTGCAATGAAGCTGCTGATGTCAAAGCTGGTGGAGCTGAAGGAGCGTGAACAGAAGGAAAATCTGGATGAGCTGAAAGGCGACTACAGCCAGATAACATGGGGCAGTCAGATAAGATCCTACGTGTTCCATCCGTACACAATGGTAAAGGACCATCGCACAGGTGCGGAGGTAGGAAACGTGGACGCTGTAATGGACGGCGATCTTGACTATTTCATCAACGAGAAATTGAAGCAGAAGGAGAACTAGATGAATATCATCGAGGTGTTAGCAGGGGAGTTTCAGCTTAGAGAAGCACAGGTGAAACAGACCGTAGAGCTTATCGATGAAGGGAATACCATCCCTTTCATCGCCAGATACAGAAAAGAAGCTACAGGAGGCCTCAGCGATGTGGTCCTGAGAGATATGGACGAACGGCTGACGTACCTGAGAAATCTGGAAGAGCGAAAGGAAGAGGTCATAAGACTCATAGACGAGCAGGGAAAGCTCACCGACGAGCTGAAAAACCAGATAGAAGAAGCGCAGGTCCTTCAAAGAGTGGAGGACCTTTACAAACCGTATAAGAAGAAAAAGGCGACGAGAGCTTCCAAGGCAAAGGAAAAGGGCCTTGAACCGCTGGCCGTGACCATCAGGGCGCAGCAGCAGGAAACAGGCGATCCGAAGGAAGCGGCAGCCGCCTTTATAGATGAGGAAAAAGGCGTAGCCTCCGCAGAGGAAGCCCTCAAGGGCGCATGCGACATAATCGCAGAGATGATCTCGGACGATCCTGAACTCACGGCGGCTGTAAGAGAGAGGACGCAGGAGACAGGAGTCATAGTCACCGAAGCGACAGACGCGGACGAAAAGACCGTGTATGAGATGTACTACGATTACAGCGAAGGCATCAGCAAGATACCTAACCACAGGATCCTTGCCATCAACAGAGGCGAGAAGGAAAAGAAGCTGAAGGTCAAGGTCTCCACGGATGCCGAAAAGATGGAGGCACTTATCGGCGATGCGGTGATAACCAACGAAAAATCCATATTCACGCCCCTCATCAGGGAGACCATAGCGGACTCATACAAGAGACTGATGGCTCCATCGGCTGAACGTGAGATGAGGAACATGCTTACGGAAAGGGCAGAAGCCGAGGCAGTCAAGGTCTTTGCAAAGAATACGGAAAAGCTGCTTATGGTGCCGCCTGTAAAGGGCGCGCGTATCATAAGCATAGACCCGGGCTACAGGACCGGCTGCAAGGTGGCGGTCTTAAATGAGACGGGAAAGCTGCTGGCCTATACGACGGTATACCCTACGGAGCCGAAGAAAGACATCAAGGGCACGGAAGCCGTACTCAACAAGCTGGCGGATAAATTCAGGATAAATACAATAGTAATAGGAAACGGCACAGCCTCGAGAGAGACGGAGGAAGTCGTTGCCGATTTTATAAGGAAATCCGGCAGGGACATCAGCTATACCATCGTAAATGAAGCGGGGGCATCCGTATATTCGGCCTCCAAGCTGGCTACGGAGGAATATCCCGATCTTGACGTGACCGTTAGAGGAGCCATGTCTCTGGGAAGGAGACTGCAGGATCCGCTGGCGGAGCTGGTGAAGATACCGACAAAGAGCATCGGAGTCGGTCAGTATCAGCACGATATAAATCAGGGTCTTCTGGAAAATGCACTTGATAACGTCGTGGAGGACTGTGTAAACAGAGTTGGCGTGGAGCTTAACACAGCATCGCCTTCACTTCTGGCGCATGTGGCCGGGATAAACATGGGCATCGCCAAAAACATCGTAGCGTATAGAGAGGCCAACGGAGTTTTCAAAAAGCGTAAGGAGCTTAAAAAGGTAGCGAAGCTGGGCGAGAAGACTTTCAATCAGTGCGCGGGCTTCATCCGTATATCCGACGGGGAAGAACCCCTTGACAGCACATCTGTACATCCGGAATCGTATTCCGTTGCAGAGGCTATGTTTACAAAGCTCGGGATAGAAAAGGCTGAGCTCAAGCACGGCGGCGTATCGGATATAGATGATAGGATATGGAAGCTCTACGGCAGAGAGGAAAAGCCTGCGCAGCCTAGGACAAGAGCCAAAGGACTTGCCGCGCTGGCGGAGCTTTCCAAAAAAGAAGAGAAGCCTAAACGCAATATGAAAACGGCTATAGAAAAAATGGCTGCAGAGCTTGAGGTGGGCGTACCGACACTTACCGACATCATCGCCGAGATGAAAAAGCCGGGAAGGGATCCACGTGAGGATGCGCCTCCGGTGGTTTTCAGAAACGATGTAAGATCTTTCGACGACCTTAAGCTGGACATGGAGCTGGAGGGCACTGTGAGAAATGTAGTTGACTTCGGAGCCTTTGTGGATATAGGGGTGAAGAACGACGGCCTTGTCCATATCTCACAGATGAGCAGCAAATACATCAAGCATCCCATGGACGTCGTATCCGTTGGAGATACTGTAAAAGTGAAGATAATAAGCATAGATAAAGAGAAGCAGAAAATCGGACTTACTATGAAATTGAAGGGAAACTGATGACAGGCGTTGTATACAGTATTTATAAAAATACAGCCTTGTAATGAAAAAACATATGTGTTAATATTCTAGGAACGATATTCATAGTATTATTTTATCTTCTAGGGAAAAGGAGAGTGAAAAATGGGAGCCGTATTGGACGCTTTGACGAACCTGTGGGGAGACACGGGAATCGCTAACTTTACTTATCAAAACGGAATAATGATCGTCGTATCATTCGTATTCCTGTACCTTGCTATAAGGCACGGATTTGAACCGCTTCTGCTGGTGCCGATCGCATTCGGCATGCTGCTTTCCAATCTGCCTGTAAGCGGTATGTTTATAGAGCATTTTGAGATAACCAGCTCGAATCAGCTTACGGACGCGGGCATATTGACCGTATTCTATGCACTTAAGCCTATATTGCCGTCGTTGATATTCCTCGGCGTAGGGTCCATGACGGACTTCGGACCGCTCATTGCGAACCCTAAGTCGTTGCTTATGGGAGCGGCTGCACAGCTGGGTATATTTTTCGCATTCTTTGCGGCCATCATATTGGGATTCAATGCTCAGGAAGCGGCATCCATCGGTATAATCGGCGGAGCCGACGGTCCTACTGCGATATATCTTACGGGTAAGCTGGCCAACCATCTGCTGGGGCCTATCGCTGTAGCGGCATATTCATATATGGCACTGGTACCTGTAATACAGCCGCCTATCATGAGAGCTCTGACGACGAAGAAGGAAAGAGAGATCAAGATGGAGCAGCTGAGAGTCGTTAGCCAGAGGGAAAAGATATTGTTCCCGATAGCTGTAACTGTAGTGGTAGTACTGCTTCTGCCTTCGGCAGCACCTCTTATCGGTATGCTGATGCTGGGCAACCTGTTCAAGGAATGCGGCAGGACTGCAAGACTTTCGGACGTTGCGGGAAACGCTCTGATGAACATACTCGTAATAGTGCTGGGACTGTGCGTTGGCGCATCGGCTACAGGCGAGACCTTCATTACGGCGTCTACTCTTAAAATAGTAGTACTCGGTGTCTGCGCATTTGCTGTGGGAACTGCAGGCGGCGTACTGATCGCAAAGCTGATGAACGTACTTACGGGAGGCAAGATCAATCCGCTGATAGGATCGGCAGGAGTATCAGCCGTACCTATGGCAGCGAGAGTATCCCAGATCGAAGGACAGAAGGCAAATCCTTCAAACTTCCTGCTGATGCATGCCATGGGACCAAACGTGGCGGGAGTTATCGGCTCGGGAGTTGCAGCAGCGGTAATGCTTTCCATGTTCGGAGGATATTGATAGGTACATAATCAATAAGATAGTATAATGAAGAGGACTGTTGCGTTAAGAATTGATTTTCGTATTTCTTAATGCGGCAGTCCCTTTTGTGATAATCAGGAGGATTTATGAGCAGTATAGATACGGTATTATTTGATTTCGACGGGACTGTGATGGATACCAACAACGTGATATTGATGTCATGGCAGCATACATTCATGACCCTTAGAAACAGAGAGGAGCCTCAGGAGAATCTGGTGAAGACCTTCGGAGAGCCTCTTGAGACGACGATGAAGAAATTTTTCCCTGATGTTCCGGTAGAGGAGTCGGTCAACATATACAGGAGCTTTCATCACGATAATTTCAGCAAGCTGATAAAGCTGTTTCCGGGAATGGAGGAGCTGATCACAGAGGTGAAGCGCCGCGGATATAAAACAGGCCTCGTGACGTCGAGACTTCTCAGGACTACTATGGAGGGTCTTGATAAATACGGCCTCAAGGACCGGTTCGATACCATCATAACAGCGGAGGACACGACGAAGCACAAGCCCGATCCGCAGCCCATAAACATAGCGTTGGAAAAGCTGGGGTCCGCTGCCGAAAGGGCAGTCATGCTGGGAGATACCACCTTCGACATGCTGTGCGCGAAAAATGCCGGAGTGAAAGCGATACTAGTATCGTGGTCGCTGGCCCTTGCGGGAAAGACAGCCGAAGAACTGGGCGAAGCGCGTCCGGACTATATAATAGAGAAGCCGGAAGAACTGTTTGATATAATATAATGTAGCCTTTCAGTCTTGACGGATTCTCCAAAAAATAGTATTATATAAATAGTTTGATAATCAAAATATTTGAAACGAAAACTAAAGTTATGAAGTTGTAATGATGTAATATACAGGAGGGTCGATATGACTAATGTTTGTGAGATCTTAGGAACGGAATATCCTATAATTCAGGGTGCCATGGCGAGAATCGCAGAGTGCAACCTTGCTGCAGCCGTAAGCAACGGCGGAGGACTTGGAATAATCGCAGCGGGAGGTCAGACTGCCGACTGGCTGAGAGATCAGATCAAAAAGACGAGAGAGATGACGGATAAGCCGTTTGGAGTAAACATCATGCTGCTGGCCGACAACGTTGACGAGCTGATGGATGTGGTATGCGAGGAAAAGGTTGCTGTCGTTACGACAGGAGCCGGAAATCCCGGAAAATACATCAAGAAGCTCAAGGAATGTGGCATCAAGGTGATCCCTGTAGTGGCAAACGTTACCCTTGCACTGAGAGTAGAGAGAGCAGGAGCCGACGCTGTAGTTGCCGAAGGAACGGAAGCCGGAGGTCATATCGGAGAGACGACTACCATGGCCCTCGTGCCGCAGATGGTGGATGCCCTCGATATCCCGGTCATCGCTGCAGGCGGTGTCGCAGACGGCAGAGGAATCGCGGCGGCATACATGCTGGGAGCAAAAGGCGTTCAGGTGGGAACTAGATTTCTTGTTGCCGATGAATGCATCATAGCCCAGGGCTACAAGGATGCGATACTCAAGGCCAAGGATTCATCAACGGTGGCAACGGGCAGAAGCACGGGCCATCCTGTAAGAATAATAAAGAACAAGCTGGCGAGAAAGATCCTTTCTCTGGAAAAGAAGAACGCTCCCGAGGAAGAGATCAATCAGCTTTGCACGGGCACACTTGCCGCAGCCGTTATAAACGGAGATGCGGACAATGGAAATATAATGTCAGGTCAGATAGCAGGCCTTGTAAACAAGGAACAGCCTGCTGCTGATATCATTGAAGAAATGTTTAAGGAGGCAGAGGAGATTTATGAGAATAGGAATAGTATTTGCAGGACAGGGCGCACAGTATAGCGGAATGGGAAAGGATCTCTACGATTCATACCCACAGGCAAAGGAAGTTTTCGACATGGCGGGAGATCAGGTGAAGGACTGGTGCTTCAACGGCGATGAAGAGACATTGAAGCAGACTCACGTGACGCAGCCGACCATTTACACAACAACTATGGCAGCCTACGAGGCGCTGATGGCTCAGATCAAAGAGCAGGGTCTTGATGATAAGCTTGAAGTTACCGCAATGGCGGGATTCAGCCTCGGAGAGTATTCGGCACTTACGGCAGCAGGAGCCATAGACGAAATCAGCAAAGGCATCGATATCGTTTCCAAGAGAGGAACGCTGATGCAGCAGGCAGGTCTCGATGAGGAAGGCAATGCAAAGGGCGGCATGGCTGCTGGCATGGGAGACAGAAGTGCCGTACTGGAGGCAGTCGAAGCGGCAAGAGAGGACGGCATCCTCGAAGGGGTGAACTTCAACTCACCTGTTCAGACGGTAGTTGCAGGAGATAAGGCTGCACTCAAGCGTTTCAGAAGAGCAGCTAAGGAGAGAGGCGTGAAAGCCATCCCGCTCAAGACCAGCACAGCTTTCCACAGTCCTATGATGGTACCTGCGGCAGAGAAGCTTAGAGATGTCCTTGCCGAGGCAGGGCTGAAAGCTCCGGAAAAGAAGGTATACGCCAATGTGACAGCAGACGATATCATGAAGGATTTCGACGGCAGCGATGCAGGCGCATACCTTACGGATATGCTGGCAAGACAGGCAATGAGCCCTGTATACTGGGAAGAGATCATAAAGAGATTCGAAGCTGACGGCGTGAAGGCTCTCATCGAAGTAGGTCCGGGAAAGACGCTGACGGGACTTACCAAGAAGACATGCCCTGAAATAGCGGCTCTTCGCGTGGAAAACGTGGAGACACTGGAGGAGACCATAGCTCAGCTTAAGGAAATGGTATAGTCACATAGCATAACGGACAGGTATATATCGGAGGAAAGATATGTTAAAGGATAAAACAGCAGTGATAACGGGAGGCGTAAGAGGCATAGGCAAGGCCATCGCAAAGAAATTCTGCGAGAACGGAGCCAATGTCATCCTGTGCTACAGAAGCAATGACGAGCAGGCAGAAAAGACGGCGGAAGAGCTCAAGGCCTTCGGCACGGAGGTGCGCCTCGTAAAAGGAGACGTTGCCGATCCCGAGACTGCAAAGAGCATAGCAGAGCTTATAAAAACAGAATTCGATAAGAAGGTCGATATACTGGTAAACAACGCAGGCATCACCAACGATAAGCTGATGATGAGAATGAGCGCCGAAGACTTTACGAAAGTCATAAACGCCAACCTCAACGGTGCCTTTTACATGATGAAGGAGCTTTCCGCACTCATGGTGAAGAAGAGAAGCGGAGCAATCATCAACATGGCGTCGGTATCGGGGCTCAAGGGCAACCCGGCACAGGTCAACTACAGCGCTTCAAAGGCAGGCGTGGTGGGAATGACGCTGTCTGCAGCAAAGGAGCTGGGAAGACGCGGCATAAGGGTCAACGCCATAGCGCCGGGATTCATAGAGACGGATATGACTGTGGTACTGACGGATGAACAGAAGGAAGCCGCAGCGGGAAATATAACCCTGGGAAGACTGGGAAAACCTGAGGATATAGCAAACACGGCGCTTTTCCTTGCTTCGGATATGGGATCGTATATCACGGGACAGGTAATAAGCGTAGACGGCGGAATAATAATGTAGAGCTGACATCGAGAGGCATATAGGAGGAAATGAGATGGAAAAGAGAGTTGCAATAACAGGGATCGGAGTCGTTTCACCTGTAGGAAACAATATAGATGAAATGTGGGATTCCATAAAGAACGGAAGACACGGTATAGCAGAAATAACGCGTTTTGATCTCGAAGGCCACAAGGTGACGCTGGCGGCAGAGGTCAAGGATTTCGATTTCGGAGACAAAAGAGCTGCCAAGAGGCTCGACCTCGCTGATCAGTATGCGCTGATCGCTGCAAGAGAGGCAGTTGCCGACAGCGGCATAGTAAGCGGAGAAAACGTGGAAGCAGAACGCTTCGGAATATACGGAGGAACAGGTATCGGCGGTATCGCAACGCTGGAGAGCGAAGTGCTCAAGTGTGCCAAGAGGGGAACCATGACAAGAGCATCCGCCCTTCTCGTACCGATGATGATGCCTAACGCCATCGCAGGAAACATCTCCATGGAGTTCGACGCCAAGGGACCTAGCTTCGGTATCGTATCGGCATGTGCCAGCGGTACTCATACAATAGGCGAAGCATTCAGAAACATCAAGCACGGCTACAACGATGTCATTCTGGCTGGCGGTGCGGAGTCGGTACTGGCGCCGGTGGCATTTTCCGGATTTGCCAACATGACTGCAATGAACACGACTACTGATCCCGACAGAGCATCCATACCGTTCGACGAGGAAAGAAGCGGATTCATTCTGGGAGAAGGCGCAGGATTCCTGGTACTGGAAGAGATGGAGCACGCCAGGAATAGAGGAGCAAAGATATACGGTGAGATCGTAGGTTATGGCGCAACATCCGACGCTTATCACATCACATCGCCGGCACCGGACGGCGAAGGCGCGGCTAATGCCATCAGACAGGCTCTGGATGAAGCGGGAATAAAGCCTGAGGATGTGGACTACATCAACGCTCACGGAACCGGAACCCCTTACAATGACGCTTTCGAGACGATAGCCATCAAGAAGGTATTCGGAGACGATACAAAGGTGCCTGTAAGCTCCACCAAGAGCATGACGGGACATCTGCTGGGAGCAGCGGGAGGTCTTGAAGCTGTTATCTGCACGAAGGCCATTGTTGAAGGCTTCATACCGCCTACAGTGGGACTTGAGAAGCAGGATCCTGAGCTGGATCTTGACTATGTTCCCAATAAAGGAAGAGAAGCAGAGCTCAACTATGTGCTTTCCAATTCGCTGGGATTCGGAGGACATAACGGAACGTTACTGATTAAAAAATATCAGGATTGATCCGGCGGGATCGATCAGAGAGGACAGAGATATGCTGCTTAACAAAGAACAGATAAAGGAGATAATCCCCCACAGAGAACCGTTTCTGCTTGTAGATCAGGTGGAGGAAATGGAAGTGGGAAAATCCATCAAGGCGACTAAATTCGTAAGAGAAGACGAATACTATTTTCAGGGCCATTTCCCCGGCAGACCTATAATGCCGGGAGTGCTGATAGTAGAGTCTCTGGCCCAGGCAGGGGGCATCGCGCTCCTTTCCATGCCTGAGCATAAGGGAAAGCTGGCGGTCTTCGGTTCCATCAAGAACGCCAGATTCAAGAAACAGGTCGTTCCGGGAGACACACTTACTCTCAATGTCAAGCTGGACAGACTGAGAAGCAGTTCCGGGACCGGCATAGCCGAGGCATATGTAGGAGATGTGCTGGCGTGCAAGTGTGAGATAATGTTTGCATTCGGTTAGGAGACGATAGTGGACAGAGAAATAAAGAAGCTCAACGACATATTGGTCGACCTCTTTAATACGGTCCTCAGACAGGAGGAGGAAGCCGTACAAAATGCTTCTTTTGACGATATCTCCATCACGGAGGTCCATACGCTGGCTGCCATAGGGATGGGAAGACCCAAGACCATGACCCATGTTGCCAATATCCTGGGTATAAAGGTCAGCACCCTGACGACTGCGGTAGGAAAGCTGGTAAAAAAGGGATACGTCGAGCGCCTTCGCGATGAGAAGGACAGGCGTATCGTCAAGATACATCTTACGGACAAGGGCGCTCTGGCTGTGAGGGAGCATGAGGATTTTCACGAATCCATGATACGTGAGGCCATCGCTCAGATACCTCAGGAAGACGTGCCTAAATTCGTTTCGTCAATAGAGAATATCAGCAATTTCCTTACCATGCGGAGCAGTATCGCGTATGCCGGCAGCAAGCCTTTCAGCATGCAGCCAATCAAGCTTGGAAACAACATCCTGCCTGTACCGATAATACAGGCAGGAATGAGTATCGGTGTGGCCGGCAGCAGGCTGGCTTCCGCGGTAGCCATAGAAGGCGGACTTGGACTTATCGGAACGGCGGAGATCGGATACAGGCTTGCGGGCTATGAGAAGGATCATCTTAAGGCCAATCTCGAGGCCACGGAAAGAGAGGTGCGCGCGGCGCGCCGTATGGTGGAAAGCGTAGGAGGCAAGGGTCTTATCGGCGCAAGCGTCATGTGGAGCGATCCCGATGCCGGAAAATATGTCGAAGCTGCCGTAAAAGGCGGTGCGCAGGTCATCGTTACAAGCGCAGGCATCCCTAAGGACCTTCCAGGATATTGCGAGAGCAGAAAGATATCACTTCTTCCAACCATATCATCCAAACGGGCAGCGGCGGCCATAACCAGGACCTGGGCGCAGAAATACAACAGGACGCCGGACGGGTTTATCTTTCAGGGACCTTTGGCGGCGGGACTTCTGGGTTTCAAGGAGGCTGAGCTGGAAAAAGCCGGAAACGACCGATATAAGATCGTGGCCGAAATAAAGGCTGAGCTGGCCAAGATGGAGCAGTGTCCGCTGATAGTCGGCGGAGGGATATTCGACAGAGAGGATGCGGAAAAGGTATACAGATACGGAGCCGACGGCATCCTGCTGGGAACGAGATTCGTCATTACGGAAGAATGCGATGCAAGTGAGGAATACAAAAAGCTGTATTTGAACTGCAGTGAAAATGATGTTACAATAATCAGAAGTCCTATGAAGACATCTGTAAGGGTAATGAAAAACTCATTTGCCGACATGCTGGCGGAAAGCGGCAGCGAGGAATACGACATCATTGAAGCCGTAAAGCGCGGCGTCACCGGAGATCATGACGGAGGTCTGATATTCGGAAGTGTCAATACGCGTAAGATAAAGAGGATAGACACAGTCGGAGATGTTTTCAGGGAATTCACCACGTAGAGAAACGAGAGGTACCCATGCTTAACATCTATTGCGGCAGAGAGCATACAGACAGAGAAAAATTCATATTTGAACATGTAAAAGGCAGGACCTTGCTGATAGTACCGGATCAATTTTCGCTACAGGCAGAAAGGGATGCCTTTTTTTATCTTAAAGAGAAGAGTCTGATGGATCTGAGGGTGATGGACTTTTCCACCCTGGGCCATAAGGTCCTCAACCAGGTTGGCGGAAAGCGGCCGAAGCTCATCGACAAGTACGGGCGTCATATGCTCCTTACCAAGGTGGTGAGGGAAAAGGAGGATTCCCTTCGCATCTACAAGGGCCTCAGCAGGAAGAATTCCTTCATCGAGATGGCAAACAGCATGATATCGGAAATGAAGCGGTATGACGTTACCGCCCAGACGCTGGCAGAGGCGGCGGACAGACTCGACGAATGCAGCTACCTGAAATATAAGCTCAGGGACATACTGACCATATACGATGCGTATCAGGAGCTGATAGAAGACAAATATCTGGACTCGGAGGACTATATATCCTTTTACGGAGAAAAGATACTAACAGCTCCCATGGTAAGAGAGGCGGAGATCTGGATATACGGATTCGATACCTTCACGCCTAAAAATCTTCTGGTGATAGAGCGGCTCATGAAAGCATCGAAGAACGTCAATATCGTTATGACATATGAGCCGGACAATGAGATGTTCGAGCTGACGAAATACGTCATGGGACAGCTGGCGGAGCTTGCCGAAAGGTTAAACGAGGAAGCGGTGATAAAACAGATAGACGGACAGCACTACATGAGACGTTCCGTTTGGAACCGTGGCGGAGGAAAACTCCCAGTTACGCTTGTGGCAGCTTCAAGCATGTATGCGGAAGCGGACCGTGCGGCATCGTATATATTGAAGCTGGTGCGGGAGCAGGGTTATAAATTCGGTGATATAGTCGTCGTCTGCAACGATACGGACACGAGAGGCGGCATACTGAAAAGGACATTTATGCGATGGGGCATACCCGTCTTTATGGACAGGAAGCGCAAGGTGCTGCACCATCAGGCAGTGAAATTTCTGCTTGCCCTGATGGAAGCCATATCGTCGGGGTATCGCGACAATGCCATCATGGGAATATTGAAATCCGGTCTCATGGAATTTGCGGACGATGACAAGGAAGTTCTGGAAAACTATGTCAAGCAGTTTAGGATACGCGGCTCCATGTGGAAAAAGCCCTTTGAAAAGGGGCAGGGTGATTACGATGCAGAGGAGCTCAACAGGATAAACGGTCTGCGTGAGGTGGTGGTGAGCTGTATAGAAACGGCAAGGCTGCGCATGGGCGGCCGCAATACCGCAGGGGAAAAGGTACGGGGCCTTTATGATTTCCTCGAAAAGGATCTCGCGCTGACAGACAGGCTGGAAGCTGTCATGAAGCGTCAGTCGGACATGGGACTTGCCGAGAGCGCAGCCGAAACCGCCCAGAGCTGGAACGTCATATGCGGCATATTCGATCAGATCGTTGAGACGGTGGGAAATGAGAAGATATCCAATGATGAACTGCTGAAGCTCATGACGGCCGGTTTTGAGGATGTGGAGATAGGACTCGTTCCGGTGACGACGGATTGTGTGCTGATAGGAACGCTGCAGCGAACCAGACTCAGCAGGCTCAAAGCGCTGCTGGTGGTCGGGGCAAATGAAGGCGTGCTTCCTCTCGATCACAGCGATGAAGGGCTTTTGAGCCAGCGTGAAAAGGATGTACTGCAGTCCATGGATCTGGAGATATCGAAGCGCGACGACATCGTACGGCAGGAGGAGCAGCTTGCACTTTACAGGATGCTGTGTCTGCCGGAAGAGGTGCTGTATGTGAGCTGCTGCGGCGTCGATGAAAAGGGAGAAGCGCTGAGACCGTCGGAGGTCTTTTCGGGATTGAAGTCCCATCTGGAAAATGTGCTGACGAAAGATGGCGAAAATGCGGATAGCGTATCGGTTTTTGGCGATCTGAGCGATGAAGACGATGTTATCGAGATGGTCACGTCCAGAGAAGGGACTCTTTCGTATATGGCCGATGCTTTCAGAAGCTGCTTCGATGGAAAGGAGCCGGATGACGGCTGGCTGCAGGTGATGAACTGGTACGAGGACAATGACAGCGATGAGTTCAGACGTGTAAAGCGCGGGATGCTCTTTGACAATAAGCTGGATGCCATGGGCGAGGAACTGGCAGACAGTCTGTACCGGGGAGACAGGACGGCACTGGAGGTAAGCGCATCGAGGCTGGAACGATACAGCGGATGTCCTTTTTCGCATTTTATCATGTACGGATTAAAGGCGGAGGAGCCGCGGATATACGAGATGGGTGCAAGGGAGATAGGCGATATCTATCACCGCTGCCTCATGAGACTGTCGCGAAAGCTGACCCGGACCTCCGTAGATGATGCTGCGTCGCCGTGGATGACCATAACGGAGGAGCAGTGTCATAAAGAGGTAAGAGAAATAATACGGGATGATGCTTCCTATTACCGCGAGGGGATACTGGTATCGGGAAAGGAAGAGGAATACAGAACGGAACGTATAACGGAAATATGCAGCCGTATAGCCTGGTCGATGATACAGCAGGTGAGAAAGGGCCGCATCAGGGAAATGAGGTTCGAGCATTCCTTCGGCACCGGAGGCAAACTGCCTCCGGTGAAGATAGATGTAGGAGGTCACCGGGTGCTGATACAGGGCATGATAGACAGGCTGGATATACTCAGGTGCGGTGAGGATAGCGGCGATAGCAGCGAAAACAGCGGCGGCAACGGCGACCGCAGCGACAGCGGCGATAGCGAAAACCATACGGAAAACCGTGGGGATGAGAAGACCGCCGTCAGGATAATAGACTACAAGACCGGCGGAGATTCCATAGAACCGGAATATTTCTCCAAGGGATATAAGCTGCAGCTCATGATATATATGAAGGCGGCCATCGAATCGTCGCAGGAGCACGCAGAGCCTGCGGGAGTCTTTTATTTCAAAATAAAGGATATCGACACCGACGCCGATACCAGATCGGTATCTTCGGGAAAAGAAGAACTGGAAAAAAGGATCGCCGATGCCTACAGGCTTGAGGGCATACTACTGAACGACGAAGGTCTGATAGATTCCATGGACAGCGAGATAAGCGGATCTTCACAGGTGATACCTGTAAAGATAAGCAAAAAGGAAGGCGGCTACGTGCCGTCGGCAGGAGGCTATCTGCTTTCGCAGGACGAATTCCGTGAGCTGTATGAGCAGGTCGACCGACAGGTGGAGAGGATATGTGAGGAGATATACGCCGGAAATATAGAGATAAAGCCTAAACGCGAGAAAAAGAGGGATATGAAGGGCGAATACAGAAATGCGTGCAAATATTGCGGCTATAAGAGCATATGCATGTTTGACACCTCCTTCGAAGGCTGCAGGTATGAGGAGGTGTGAAAAATAAAATATATAAAATTTGCAAAAGCTTGCTTGACGTGGCAATGGGACCATAGTAAAATACCATTGTAGCTTTTTTAGCGAGCCACTGTAGCTCATCTGGCAGAGCAGCACATTCGTAACGTGCAGGTGGCCGGTTCGATCCCGGCCAGTGGCTCCATTTTTTATAATAGCGGGGCATTGGCGCAGCTGGGAGCGCGCATGACTGGCAGTCATGAGGTCAGGGGTTCGATCCCCCTATGCTCCACCACTGTATGATCCCTGTATGAGTGCTTTCCAGAAGCATGATATCAGGGATTTTTTACATACATAGTCGAGGACAAATATAAGAAAGAGGGGGCGATGATATGCTCGCAGATTCACTGAATGATATACTGGGTGAGTTGTATTTGAGAATCAGACAGATCATGGATGAAGAAGCAGTGGAAATAATTCTATATGGCTCATATGCTAGAGGCGATTTTGATAGGGAGTCTGATCTTGATATTGCTGTTATTGTTGAGAATAACAGGATCGATATAAAAAAATATAGAAGACAGATGGTTTCGTTGATGAGTGATTTAAGTTTGAAATATGATGTGGTTGTAGGTATTACCTGTATACCGTTTTCGGATTTTGAAGAATATAAGGAAGTTCTCCCTTACTACAGAAACATCAATAATGAAGGGGTGAGGGTAGTTGCATAGTGAAAAATGTTATACCCTCGCGATGTACAGACTGGAAAGAGCTGAAGAATTGATAAATGATTCTAAACAGCTATTTGAATCCGGAAGTTATAAAAGTGGCAACAACAGAGCATATTATGCGATATTTTATACGATGAGAGCTGTGTTGGCATTGGATGAGGTGGACTTTAAAAAGCATTCCGGTGTGATCCAGTATTTCCAAAGGGAGTATATTAAAACCGGAATATTTGATAAGGCTTATTCGGATATTATTATGGATTCCAGTGCCATTAGAAATGCAAGCGATTATGATGATTTTTATTTGGCATCAAGAGAAGAAGCTCTGGATCAAATCAAGGGTGCAGAAAAATTTTACAATGCAGTAGAGGCATATCTAAGGGACATTATGAAAAATCGTGAGGATCAATGATTGCTCTATGCACAAAATATGAACAGATACTTTATGGTATCTGTTTTTTTTAATAACAATATGCAATCATGACAATGCGCCGATATTCAAATATTTATCTGTAAAAAGTTTTTATTTAACAAATTGATTACAAATAATTCATAAAATCAACATTATGCTTAAAAATATTAATTATAACATTGACATATTTCACAACGTGTTTTATATTATAAACCATAAAGCACGAAAACCGAAAGGAGGGGTAAAGTGATGAGACAGGTCATAAGCAGGTGTCCGGTGTGTGACGGAGAGCTTAGAGTGGTGAAGCTGAAATGTGAGACCTGTGATACGATGATCGAAAACAGGTTCACTTTGAGCAAATTCGATTATCTTTCATCGGATGAGCTGTATTTTGTGGAGACATTCATACGATGCCGCGGGAACATAAAGGAAGTGGAGAAGGAATTGAAGATCTCGTATCCTACGGTACGCGCAAGACTGGATAACATAATCAAAGCACTGGGCTATGAGACCGACGGCAGAGAAGACGAGGAAGCGATAAAACGCGAAAGCGTACTCAGGGCTTTGGAACAAGGGGAGATCGATGTGGACGAGGCGATCAGAAAACTGAAATGACGAAATCGCAGCATATGCTTTATCGATTGATCGCAGAAGGGAGAAAACATGGAAGAAAGATTGAGAATATTGAAGATGATAGAAGATGGTACGGTGACAGCGGAGCAGGCCGCGCAGCTCATGGACGCCATGGGAAGCGAAGAACTGAAAGAAGACGGCAGCAGTGCACTTTCCACGAAAACCGCATATGATAAGAGGATGTTCAGGATAATCGTAGACAGCGTGCAGGGCGACAAGGTAAACGTGCAGCTTCCGGTCAGCGCGATAAAGCGTCTGATCAATGCCACTGGCAAGCTGCCGATACCTGATGAAAAGCTGCAGGGCCTTGATATCACCGAGATGATGGAAGCGGTATCAGCATGTCTTGACGAGGAGATAGAGGGGGATTTTGTCAACGTGGAAGCGGCGGACGGAACAACGGTGCGTATTTTCGTGGACAAATAAACGAGTATGAAGATAGTTATAAGAACAGGGGCTATAAATTTTTCCATGCCTGTACCCATAGGCATGGCGGAGATGGCTGTCAGAGCTATACCGGAGGCTGCATTCGAGAGGATGCGAAAGGAAGTGCCGCCGCCTTATGACAGGCTGGTCTGCAAGGCCGCGGTTTCCATGGTATTCCGGGAGTGCAGGGATATTTTCAGGGAAAACAAAGACCTTGAGATAGTGCACGTGGAGGCTCACGACGGCACATATGTATCGATAAAACTTTAGGAGTTGGACGTATTTGAGAAGATGACAGGGAACGGAATGAGAAAAGAAGAAAAATATTTACGCACGTCGGCATGGAAAAGGCTGGCGGTCTGGGTGTGTATGGCTGTTTTGGTGATGCTCGTCATGTGCTCCTGTAGCGCTTCGGAAAACGGCTCGGGGGCGAATGGAAATCCATTGCCTGCTGAGGAAAATCTGACGATGTATTTTCTCGATGTGGGACAGGCTGATTCGACGCTGCTGGTTTCACGTGGAGAAGCGATGCTGATAGATGCGGGCAATCGCGATGATGCCGATTTCATAGTCGGCTATCTGAGAGAGCTGGGGATAGAAAGGCTGAAATATATAGTATTTACCCATCCTCATGAGGATCATATAGGCTCGGGGGAGGCCGTGATATCCAGCTTCGATGTCGATAAGATC
>JAETSS010000279.1 GCA_021769545.1 Eubacterium sp. | reverse complement strand
AAATAAGGCTTTTGTCCAGTGACAGCATGTCCGAAGGGAACAGTTCCTTTGCAACGAGGACTATATCACCGTCCGCGAAGGCTTCCCTCTTCTGCTTTCTTGCTCCGCCGTCCTGTATCGAGGTCAGTATCCTGTTTTTTATATCCATGCAGTCTGCGGCACGTGCGCTGAGATATTCGTCATCCATGCTTTCGAACATCGCTCTATACTCTTCAAAGACTCTGTCCACGGCCCATGAGGCACTGATGCTCTCCTCATCTATCAGCTCCTCGATGCGCTCTATGACCTCTTCATCGGATGCCATCATCATATGGGCTTCCAGCAGGAGATATTCATCGGAATCCTCTCCGTTTTCCCTTGAGGAGATGGTATTCATCTCGTCCTCCATATCGGAGGCTACCGCCGACAGAGCTTTGTGAAAAAGCTCCTTTTCCTGCCAGCTGTCCGGGACCTTTTCCTTATTTATATTGATGATCTTCTCTTCTATAAGCAATGCTTTTCCCAGGGCAATGCCTTCGCTTACCGATATACCTTTCACTTGTACCTCCTATATCAGAGCTATAAAATGGCACACAGCTCTTCTACTGCCTTTTCTTCATCCGGTCCGTCAGCCTCTATAACGACAGTTGCGCCCGACGCTGCTCCCAGTCCCAATACGGACATTATGCTCTTGGCGTTGGCCTTGGAGCCGTCCTTATAGACATAGATCTTCGTACCCTTGAATCCGGCGGCCTTTTTCGTGAATGCTGCTGCAGGTCTCGCATGGAGGCCTTCTTCTGTTGTTATGGTTATTTCCTTCTTGTACATGTGCTGTAATCTCCCTTTTTTTAATCATTATTCCCATTTGGTGTGGAACATGCCTTCCTTATCCACTCGCTTGTATGTATGGGCTCCGAAGTAGTCCCTCTGAGCCTGTATCATGACGGTTGGCATACTGCTGCATTGATATGCAGTATAGTGATTTACCGCCGCAGAAAGCGAGAATGAAGGTATGCCGCACTGCATGGCCTTGCTTATCATGGATTTGGCGCTGGCCAGATCGAATTTGAGTATATGGGATATGTATTCGTCCTCTATAAGGGACTTTATATGGTTATCCTTTGTATAGGCGAATTTCATATTGCCCGAAAATGACGTTCTTATTATGCATCCGTTTTCCCATGTTTTCAGGATCTCAAAGAAATCCACGTTCCATCCCTTGATCTCAGACGCCTTTTTTATAAGCCTCAGGCCGTTTTCAAAGCAAAGATACTGGCCGAATTCCAGAGCCATCTTGATCTCCTCGACAGAGCGTCTGTCGAAGTGTCTTCTCGTATTCGGCACCTTGTGCTCCTTTGATCTGTATTCAGTAGAAGTATATCTTGCAAGCAGTGCTTCTGTCAATACGGGTATGGATACCCCCATTTCAAGAGCACACATGCTGGTCCATTTTCCCGTGCCCTTGTTTCCTGCTTCGTCGGATATGACGTCTACCATGCTCTTGCCTGTTTCCTCGTCCTTTTTCCTGAGGATCTTCTCAGTGATATCCACCAGATAGGACGATATGTTTTCGTCCCTGCAAAGCTCGTCGAAGATATCTGCCAGCTCATCGGGGCTCAGTCCGTAATAGCTCCTCACTATGGCATATATCTCCGAAATGATCTCCATATATCCGTATTCGATGCCGTTATGGACCATCTTTATGAAATGTCCCGCTCCGCCTTCTCCGAAATAATTGCAGCAGCTTCCGGAACCCGGGTTGTCTGCGGCTATATCCTGCAGGATGTGCTTCACATCGTTCCACGCGCTTTCGCTTCCGCCTGCCATTATGGCAGGACCGTTAAGCGCCCCCTGCTCTCCTCCCGAAATCCCTGTTCCGAGAAA
>JAETSS010000278.1 GCA_021769545.1 Eubacterium sp. | reverse complement strand
GGGCGATTCGTGAAAAGGTTGGCCCTGATGTACCGATCATTATTTTGTCGGCATACGATTGGAGCGCTGTGGAAGAAGAAGCACGCCGTGCAGGGGTAAACGGTTTTATATCCAAACCGCTGTTTAAGTCACGTCGGGTATATCTTTTTAATCAGATTGTAGAAAATGATAAGAGTAAGGAACTGCCTGAGGAGGAAGCCTTTGCTAAAGTGGAGCTGAACGGAAAAAGAATTCTTTTAGTAGAGGATAATGAGCTGAATCGGGAAATAGCCGAGGAGATCATCTGCGAGACCGGAGTGACGGTAGAAAGTGCTGAAAACGGACGAGAGGCATTGGAAAAATTTGAAAAAACGGACGAAAACTACTACGATATGATATTGATGGATATTCAGATGCCTATCATGGACGGGTATGAAGCATCTGAAGCAATCAGAAAGCTTCCGCGTAAGGACGCTGCCGAAATTCTGATCATTGCTATGACTGCCAATGCTTTTGCAGAAGATATGCAGCGGAGTAAGAATGCCGGTATGAATGAGCACCTTACAAAGCCACTGGATATTGGGCAGTTGATGAAGTGTTTGGAAACATGGATCGGATAGAAAATTATTTAAAATAATGTGCATATGAATACCGTATATTATCATACAGCCTGATTATCAAAACAAGGAGGTCAAAAAAATGAACATCGTAATGCTGGAGCCTCTGGGAGTCGACGAAGCAACGCTTACTAGGCTGGCGGAGCCCTTTACCAAGGAAGGTCACACATTGGTATATTGCGGGGAAAAGCTCACGGATGAGGAAAAGCTGGCGCGGGCAAAGGATGCGGATATATTCGTCATTGCCAACAGCCCCCTTACTGCTGAGGTGATCAACGCTGCCAAAAACCTCAAGATGGTCTCGGTGGGATTCACAGGGATAGATCATGTGGACGTTGAGGCATGCAGGGCAAAGGACGTGATGATCTGCAACGCCCAGGGCTATGCCACGGATTCCACGGGAGAGCTTGCCATCGGTCTGATGCTGGCATGTCTCAGAAACATCGCGGATTACACGGACATCGTAAAGGCGGGCGGAACGCTGGCGGGGATACCGGGAGAAACTTCGGCGGGTTCGCTTAAGCATAACACTCTGCATGGAAAGACGGTAGGTGTCATCGGAACAGGTGAAATAGGCAGAAAGGTAGCAGGGCTGGCTAAGGCCTTCGGCTGCAAGGTGCTGGCCTACGCACCTCGTGAAAAGGAAGAGGCGCTGAAGATCGGCGTGGTCTATACAGAGCTGGATACGCTTTTCAAGGAAAGCGATATCGTGACTCTTCATGCGCCGCTGCTGGAATCGACGAAAAACATAGCGGACCGCAACAGGATAAACTCCATGAAGGAAACAGCTATCCTGATAAACTGCTCACGAGGAGGTCTTGTGGACAGTCAGGCACTGGCGGATGCCCTCAACGAAGGAAGGATCGCGGCAGCCGGGATCGATGTATACGAAAATGAACCGCCTATTGACAAAACACATCCGCTTCTCAATGCGAAAAACGTCGTACTGACGCCGCATGTGGGCTTTTATTCGGAAGAATCACTGCTGGCAAGAGCGGAAATCGTTTGTGATAATATCACGGCGTGGCTTTCCGGAAGTCCTATCAATGTAAAATAATGATATGTTTCGGGAAAGGACTGTAAAATGAAAAGCTGAGATAAAGTCGGGTGATTTCAGGTTTGCGGGAAATCTGCCGGAGGGAAACTGACAGAGCTGTAATGGCAGAAAGCATCAGTGAACCTCCGTCCCGCTGTAATAATGTGAAAGGATATCCTTATAGTCATATCCTTTCTTTGCCATACCGTTGGCACCGTATTGGCTCATGCCGACGCCGTGGCCGGAGCC
>JAETSS010000277.1 GCA_021769545.1 Eubacterium sp. | reverse complement strand
CCACCCTGCTGTTGGTCAGCGTGCCCATACCTATGGTATAGCTGTCCCTTGTCACTTCTATCTCCACGCCCTTTATCAGCGTATATCCTTCATTGCTCTCACATGGCAGCTCATCTATCACATATCTTCCGTAAGGCAAAGCTCCCTTTCCGGAAGATGCATCCGACACATCTCCGAACCATATGCCTGCGCCGGCATCCAGCATAGAGCTGTCCGCATACGTCCCGTTCCACGCCGCATCGTTGGCGTTCGTATCCGTAAGATGAGGATTGAATTCGTCCGCCGTCGAAGCGTATCCGTTGGCATCCGTAACTACTATATGGCTCTCGCCCGTATCGGTCTCCGCTCCGTTTTCTTCAAGGGCTCTTATCATAAACGGTATGTTTGCCATTCTCTGCTGCGTTCCACCGTCTATCTTGCAGAATTCCAGATCGCCGCGTTTTATCTGCTCCGGTATCTGCGGATACTGATATGTATCTACGCAGAGTTTATCTCCATCGCCTGTTATCACGCATATCTGTTCATCTTCGTTTATCATATACCCTTCGGAGGCTCTGACTTCCTTTATCTTAATCACGCCAAGAGGAAGCACCGCTTCATCACCGCCGCCATTGCGGTACAGCGGAGAGCTTTCATAGCCCTCTGCGAAATATCCTTCATCCCATTTAACGGTACCGGACTCATCGGTTTCAAAATACCATGTCCTGAGAGGATCTTTGCCGCTTTCTTCCCCGCTGACTGCCTGTTGATCCTCCGTGCCGTAGAAATCCACCTCGAATACGGCGCCCTTCAATGTCCCGCCCTTCTGCGGAACGCTTTCCTCAGTTTCGCTGTCCAGCTTGCTGAGAAGCAGCTCTACGGGATTTCTTACAGGCTCCTCCATGGACTTTACGGCTACGCTGCCGCTCGATCCGTTTCCTATATACACCTGTTCATCTAACGTATATCCTTTGGAAGGCTTTATCTCCTTTACCTCCACCTTACCTGCACTATCCGGCGGCACTGAGGATATGGTGCCCCTGGCATTACCGCTGGAATCAGTAGTAAGTGTGATGCTTTTACCGCCGCATGTTGCCGTGTACTGAGCGCCGGCAAGTGAATAGCACGAATTCCCCTCCGTCAGTTCCTTATCGGCGCTCTGCTTGGTTACAGAAACGGATATGTCTATATCGGATATCAGCCCTCTGTATATCCTGTATCTGTCGCAGTTCTTCGATGCATCGGGAAGGGCCATCCACTTTGCAAGTGTAGGACTGTCGGAGACTCCCACCGATGATCTTGCGTGGTACAGCTTGCCGTTTTCGCCCAGTATCGCACAGTGCATGCCGGTGCTTCCCTGCAAGAATATCACGATATCTCCCGGCTTCATAGCTGATGTCAACTTCCCGTCGGTGCCTTCCGCCACCTTGGTTATGCCCTTGTCTATCAGCTTTTTTTCCAACGTGTTCACCACCGAATTGTCTCCCCAGTCCACTCCGTAGGCATTTTTGAGACACCAGTACAGATATCCCGTACACATGCCTATATCGTTGTAGCCTGTTCCAAGCCTGGTGCTGATGACCTTCTCCACCGATTCCCAGCTTCTGTTTGAAACGGCCTTTTCCGTTGCCGCTTCGGACTCGTATGATACGGGCAGCAATGCTGCGATCATCAATAATACTGCTGTCAATAATGTGACGGTTCTCCTTTTCTGCTTCGATCTTTTCATTTTTATTTCCCCCTTTTTACAATTAATCCATATTTTCCCATGTCCTTTATTGACATTATACTCCATGGACGCCGTATCTAAAAGCAATTTCTTTCGACAAATTTCGACATCTGTCCCTGTAATCCTCTATCCGCCCTTATCCGCCGAAAAAACACCCGACCCGGCCGGCTTCCGGCT
>JAETSS010000276.1 GCA_021769545.1 Eubacterium sp. | reverse complement strand
GCTCTGTACACTGATCTTTCCATTCAGCTTGTTGGTCTCGTTATAAACTATGTAAAGCCCCAATCCGTTTCCTTTGTTGCTTCCCTTGGTCGTAAAAAACGGATTGAATATGTCCTGCAGTATATCTTCTTCTATACCCGTTCCCGTATCCCTGACCTCTATTTCGAAATTATCATTATATTTTACCACTTTTATCGTCAAATTACCATCATCATTCATGGCATCCGCGGCATTGGATATCAGATTTATCAGTATCATGTCGAGAGACTCCACAGAAATGAACGTCTCTACTCTCTCAGGGCATATAAGCTCGAGATTTATGTTTTTCTTCCTGAATAGATTGGCATTGAGAGACGTCAGCGACCGTATATGCTCCTCCACGTCTATCATCTCGCCCCGTGTGACGGATACTCTTGAAAAATTCAGCAGGTTGTTTATTATGGCTCCCGACTTGTCCACGGCATTCTCTATGCGTTCTATGGCCTTTTTCCTGACGCCTTCATCCTCCATGTTCTTCAGCACGTAGCAGTAATTCCTTATTATCCCCAGCGGATTCCTTATCTCATGAGCCACTCCTGCGGCAAGCTGACCTACTGCGATCATCTTATTGTCCTGGATCAGCTGCCTTTCCGCCATTATCTCGCTGGTTATGTCCCTTGCCATGAAAAGCAGCTTGTCCACGGAGCCCTTGGCGTTTTCGATAGGAAAAAGGTCTATCTCCATGATACTGCGTTTTACCGTCAGCTCTGTCTTTGCTGCTTTCCTTCCGGAAGCCGTCTCCTCCGTCATTTGCTGCAATGCATGGCTGTTCTCGCCGTCAAGGGGCAGTACGTCCCATATCTTCCTGTTGAAGCTTTCGCTCTGTACCACATCGTAAAGGGCACGGTTGATGTCAAGTATGCTGCCCTCCAGATCCAGCTCCGCCAGCAGATAGCTGACTCCGTTGAAGGTGGTCTTGAGTTCCTGCTTGCTCTCCGCCAGCTTCTCCATCCTGTCGTCCAGCTCGCGGTACAGGTTCTTGTTGGCGTTGTAATATATGAAAAACACTATCATGATAGCTGTGAATATTATCAGGATCAGCATGTAAAGGTCTTCGTATCTTTCCTTCATGTAAAGGGGCCCCCTGCCGTCAAGCCATTTCTGTCCTTCCTCGTAGGTAAGCTTATGTCTGTCTGCTGCATGGATATACTTGTTCAGGATATTGTGTACCGCCGAGTTTCCCTTTTCCGTCACGATACATACGTTCAGATTATATATATCTTCCTCAAGGGGAAGATAGTCACCTGCCCCGTCCAGCGCCGGCAGCAGCGAGCTCCTGTCTCCCAGTATGAAATCCAGACCACCTAATCTGGCCTTCGATACGGCGGTTTCTGCATCCTCTGCATATACGAAATCTATGTTCCTGCCGTCATATGTCAGCTTATCGGGTATTGCATCCGATCGCTCCTTTATGGCGACGCCTGTAAGTCCGCCTGACGTATCAGCTCCGTCACGGATGAAAAGCGCGCCTTCCATCTGAAATACAGGCGATGTGTATTCTATCTCGTCCCCTTTGGCTCGAAGAGTTTCCGTTATCACAGCCAGGCGGCAGTCCGCCTCCTTCGGGGAAAATGTAAGCTCGGCCTTCATGCCTGCAGGCTCCAGTATATCGTTCATATAATCCTGCAGAAATCCCCTTTCACCGTCGCCCATCAGATGTCTGAGATCCTCATCCACATATATTGATATACTGTCATGCCGGCTTATATATGCCTTTTCGCTGCTGTTCAGCTCGGCGGACGCTTCCCTGACAGCCTTTATATCTATATCGCTGCTCCTGGCTCCGTATATCCCTATCATACATACGAATGCTGCTATAAGCAATACGAAAAAGTACTGAGGTATCCTATCTTTCATCTCCGCCTCC
>JAETSS010000002.1 GCA_021769545.1 Eubacterium sp. | reverse complement strand
CAATGGTCGCTTCCACGGCTTGCTGCAGCTTCATATCTCTTGCCTTTTCCCTTATCATGAATATGAATCTGCTGTATTCATTGAGGGTCCTGCATCTTTCCAGAAGCTCCGCGCCTTTTTCGTAATTGACATTGATGATTTTCACTATTGCTTCTACCGGTATTTTACCACACTTTGTCGTAAATGCGTCGGAAAGTTTCAATTCTTCCTCTACAGGTATATCTGCTGTCCCGTTGTAGAATACATACAGCTCCGGAAACGGTACAAGTATCTTTCTGCTGCTGTATACCTCATTGGAGTAACACAGCTTTTCATACTGCTGCGAAAGATATATAAACATCCTCAAAGGCATGTTAGGATTTACCGTAGACTGGTGCTCTATGAGTATTATAAACTTATTGTCGATAACGAATGCCAGATCGTTTTTAAGATCTCCGAATATGGAGTTGTCCAATGTCACTATCTCCAGTTCCGTATCAAGCGAATAATCGCTGCCTGACAGCGCATTGTACAGCTCTATCAACTTCTCCTTATCTGCAAACAGCTTTCTGAATACTCCGTCCTTGTAATTTTTCTTGATTTTGCTCATTCCAATTCCCCCTTGTGTTTTACTTCCAATACCATAAATTTGATGTGTTACCTTCCAATACTGCAGATCCTCTCCGTTTCCCATATCCGGATCATCCATGCACAGTTTCCCGACATAAAATCGCCCTCAGCACAGCATCTTCAATAATTTACCATATTATATATTATTTTACATATGATGTCAACCGCAAATAATGCTCCTCCGTACTATTCCTCATCATCACAATCACAATCACACAATTACCCCACCCCCAAGTCCACCCCAATGAAAGCCCCCACAGCGGCCCGAAAGGCCATAGGGCAAACTCTGCAGGAGCAGCTCAAAATACCAAAGTCTGCGAGGAAAAAAATCGGACAGCGGCACGCACTGTCCGAGCCTGCAAGGCGAGTTTGCGTGCCGCCCCGATTTTTCCGAGCAGACTTTAAGGTATTTTCTGCGACGAGGACATTGCCCTATGGCCCTTCGGACCAATGCGGGGGAAAGTTAGTGGCGTAGGCGCCCCTCATCAAATTTTCATTTTCACAAAAACCCTTCACATTACAGTAGTATCATTATATAAACTGAAGAAGTACGGGTCGGAGAAGCTCCTGCTCGTACTTTTCCGTTGGAACAACAATAAACAGTAAAGTCTTTTCAATACATGACAAAAATGATAGAATTATAACCGTATTGGGAAACAGAAAAGGAAATCGATATGGATACATTAAAGATCAGGGAAATAACATTGGAAGCGGGAAGACCGAAGATCGCGGTCCCCATAGTTGCAGCGGACCCCAGGGAAATAATCGCGGAATGCGAAAATATCAAGAAGCTGCCATGCCATATAATAGAATGGAGAGCGGATGAATATCTCGGAGCGATAGAGGACCTCGACAAGGTCATGGAGCAGAAGGATTTTTATCTTGACCTGATAAAGATCCTTGACGATATCAATTTCATCGCAGACGGCATGCCGATAATATTCACCCTTAGAAGCAAAGCTCAGGGCGGCAAGCTGTCCCTTGCAAAGGAGCATGCATCGCAGATCCAGAGCCTTGTGGCTCAGTCGGAGCTGGCAGACCTTATAGATATAGAGCTGATGGATGAAGACGGCAGCATAGACAGGGAGTTTTTGAGAGGACTCATAGATGAGATACACGGCTATGGCTGTAAGGTCATCCTGTCTCACCATGATTTTGAAAAGATGCCGCAGCCGGCGGAGCTTGTCGGCATAGTCAAGACAATGGCAGAGCTTGGCGCGAATATATATAAGGTGGCGGCCATGGCATTCACCAAGGAGGATTCTGAAAACATCCTGAAGGCCACGGCTTTTCTCAACAAAAAGAACGTAGGCCCTATCATCACCATAGCCATGGGCGAATGGGGAAAGCTTGCCCGCGTGGCGGCAGGCAGATACGGCTCATGCATAACCTTTGCATCGGGAAGCAGACAGTCGGCTCCGGGGCAGGTGGATGTACATACCATGGAAAAGTGGCTCGACGATTACTACGGAAAGGAACAGTAGATGACCGATTTTATCAGGATAGAAGATCTGGTATTTGAATATGTAAAAAGCGAGGACGGCTCTTCCGTGAGAGCTATAGACGGCGTCAGCTTCAATGTGGAAAAGGGAAGCTTCACCGCCGTTATAGGGCAGAACGGCTCGGGCAAATCGACACTTGCCAAGAACATCAACGGACTGCTGGTGCCTACATCCGGAAGGGTGCTGGTGGACGGTCTGGATACGGCGGAGCATGACAACATCTGGACTGTACGTCAGAAGGTGGCAATGGTGTTCCAGAATCCCGACAATCAGATCGTTTCCTCCATCGTAGAGGACGACGTCGCATTCGGTCCAGAAAATCTCGGAGTAGATCCCATGGAAATAAGGAGACGCGTCGATGAAGCCCTCAAGGGTGTGGAAATGTACGATTTCAGAAAGAAAGCGCCTCATATGCTGTCAGGCGGACAGAAGCAGCGTATAGCCATTGCAGGAGCGGTGGCCATGGAGCCGGAGTGCATCGTATTCGACGAGCCGACGGCGATGCTGGATCCAAGAGGCAGACAGGAGGTCCTCGACGTAATAAAGCAGCTAAACGCAAAAGGAATAACGGTCCTTTTGATAACTCACTTTATGGAAGAGGCGGCGCAGGCCGATAAGATAGTAGTCTTGGACCGCGGCGTAAAAAGAATGGAGGGAACACCGCAGGAGATCTTCCTGAACTCGGAGGAGCTCAGGAGACTCAGTCTTGACGTGCCTCCCGCAGTGGATCTCGCCATGAGGCTCAGGGAAAGAGATATAGATATTCCGGAAGGCATCTTGACTATAGATGATATGGTGAATTGCTTATGTCGATAGAAGTAAAGAATCTGACTCATATATATAACGAAGGCCTGCCACATGAGTCCGTTGCACTGGAGGACGTTACTTTCAGGGCGGAGGACGGACAGCTGGTGGGTGTAATAGGCCATACAGGCTCCGGAAAGTCCACGCTGGTACAGCATCTCAACGGACTTTTAAAGCCGAAATCAGGCTCCATCGTGGTAGGCGATACCGATATCACCGCAGACGGGGTAGTGATGCGGGACATAAGACGCAAGATCGGTCTTGTTTTCCAGTATCCGGAGTATCAGCTGTTTGAGGAGACAGTGGCAAAGGACGTTGCCTTCGGGCCTGCCAATCTGGGGCTTTCCGCGGAAGAGATAGATGCCCGCGTGAAAGAAGCCATAGAGATGGTGGGGCTCGATTACCATCAGGTAAAAAACGTATCTCCCTTCGATCTGTCGGGCGGACAGAAGCGACGTGTGGCGATAGCGGGAGTCATAGCAATGAAGCCCGAGATACTGATACTCGACGAGCCTACAGCAGGCCTCAATCCCAAGGCCCATGCTGATATCCTCAATATGGTTGAGACGATACATGAGAGAGAAAACAATATCATCTTTCTCGTTTCACATAACATGAATGACATCGCCCGCATGTCAGACAAGGTCATCGTGATGAACCACGGAAAGCTGGTGATGGATGGAACACCGGTAGAGGTGTTCTCGCGTGAAAAGGAATTGAGATCCATGGGGCTGGCGCTGCCTGATGCCATGGAGCTTGCTCTGCGGCTCAAGGCTGCGGGCATGGATATAAATACGGACTGCCTGACTATGGATGAAGCGGCAGATGAGATAGCGAAGGTTTTGAAAAAATGATAAGAGATATTACCCTTGGACAATATTATCCCGGGAGTTCATATGTTCATAAGCTGGACCCGAGAGTAAAGATCATGGCTACGTTGTTCTACATCGTATCCCTTTTTGTGGTGGATGATTTTCTGGGATTTGCGGTGGCCTTTGCAGGGCTGGCCGTGATAATAGCCGTATCGAAGGTGCCTCTGAAATTCATATTGAGAGGGCTCAAGCCGATATTTCTTATCATAACGTTCACCTTTGTCATCAATATGTTTATGATAAAGGGCGAGGTGCTGGTGTCCATAGGCTTTCTGTCCATAACAAAAGAAGGACTGAGGACGGCCGTCTTCATGGCGGTGAGACTGGTGCTGCTGATAATAGGTTCGTCACTCCTTACACTTACGACGAAGCCCATCAGCCTTACGGACGGCATAGAAGCGCTGCTGTCCCCATTCAAGCGATTCGGCCTTCCGGCCCATGAGCTGGCCATGATGATGACCATTGCGCTCAGATTCATACCGACGCTGCTGGAGGAGACCGATAAGATAATGAAAGCCCAGCAGGCCAGAGGCGCGGATTTTGAAAGTGGCAACATCATCAGAAGAGCGAAGGCTCTGATACCGATCCTGGTACCGCTGTTCATAAGCGCCTTCAGGATAGCGCAGGATCTTGCCATGGCCATGGAAGCAAGATGCTACGGAGGCAATATCAAGAGGACGAGGATGAACGGCATGAAGCTGAGGTCGTGTGATCTGGGAGCATCTTTAATGTTCGTCGCCTTCCTGGCACTGATAGTTTTGGAAAGGATGCTGCTGTAGAGGTGGTTTATGAGACAGAGAAAAGCTAAGGATCTTGAAAAACGGCTGAAAGACTGCAGCAGATATCTGATAGAGGACCCCGGCGCAGATAAAAAGTATTTTGACGGCGACCGGGAGCTTTTTCTTGAGATCGGCTGTGGCAAGGGCCAGTTCATATTGAAAAAGGCAGTGGAAAATCCCGATGCCGATTTTATTGCTGTGGAAGGACAGGAAACGGTGATACTCCGGGCCCTTGAAAAGGCCAGGGAATATGACGAGGAGAAAGCGCCGGCAAACGGAAGCAGTGCCCTTTGCAACCTGAGATTCATGCTGACCTTCGTACATTCCATGGGCGATTTGTTCGAAGATGGCAGTCTTTCGGGCATATATCTGAATTTCAGCGACCCGTGGCCCAAGGCGAGACATGCAAAGCGCCGTCTGACCTACAGAGACAGGCTGCGAGATTACGGCAGGGCTCTTAAGAAGGGCGGCTTTATCGAGATAAAGACCGATAATGACGATCTTTTCGATTTTACGCTGGAAGAGATCGATGCCGCGGGATGCAGGATCACGGAGCAGACAAGGGACCTTCATAACAGCTCATACGATGCACGCCTTACCACCACGGAATACGAAGACAAGTTCAGCGGCAGAGGAAAGAATATAAATTACGTGAAGATAGTGATGGAATAAACCGGAAAACGACCTTAAGGGGTCGTTTTTTTTAGCCCTAATCTCAGTCGAATTACAAAGAATCCTGCTACGGGCCATCTGCCTTTTGGAATTTCACTTAAATCAGGCTGTGTAAACGGCCGTATTCCAAAAGCATTGGTCTCAGACCAAGCCGGTTTTGGAATTAAACCGGGAAAACCTCGCCTATGTGCTACTTTTTCCAAAAGGCGGCCATGTATGAGCCGCGATCTTTGGAATGTCCGGTGTGAGACTAGTCCATAAGCGCCTGCATTCCAAAACGGTGCGCCTTTACAGTAAGATCCTTTGGAATGCCCGGGGCAGAATACCGGATCGGCAGTGTAGCCTGAGAATTATTTTGACGTATATAACTTAAAGGTGCTATAATTACCCAAAATAGGCGGTAACATAAACAGTTGATGAGGATGGAGAGCAATATGTATAAGAGATTTATAAACGAACATTATAATGAGCTGCTTGATATATTGAACTGTCTCAAGGTGGGGGTGTATATCACAGACGGCAAAGGAGATACGTTATTTTTGAACGATGAATCCTGCAGGACAGGGGGACTGACGAGGGAAGAGGTATTAGGCAGGAATATGCAGGAGCTGGAGCAGATGGGGTTCATAGAAAACTCGGTCTCGCTGAGGGTGCTGAAAAGCGGGATGCAGGAGGAACTCATACAGGAGCTGGGAGATGGGGACAAGGTATATGTTACGGGCATACCGCTCATGCGTAAGGGAAAGATAGATATCGTCATCTGCACAGAAAGAAATATTACGGAGACTCTTGCCCTCAAAGAGCTTCTGGATAAGAGGGAGGACGGCGACAAAGTAAAAAAAGAGGCTGAATACCTGAGAAGACAGAACGTTATAATGTGGGGGAATATGATCGCCGAGGATGAAGAGTCCAAACGCCTTGCGGAGATGGCCGGGCGTATAGCCGGAAGGGATGTCACGGTATTGCTTACGGGGGAGTCCGGAACCGGAAAGGAAGTGTTTGCCAATTTCATTTATCAAAACAGCGTGCGAGTGGGAAAGCCTTTTATAAAGATAAACTGCACGACGATACCGGAAAATCTGATGGAGTCCGAGCTGTTCGGATACGAAGCGGGAGCTTTTACGGGAGCGGAAAAGACAGGGAAGATAGGACTTGTGGAAATGGCAAACGGAGGGACATTGTTTCTTGATGAGGTAGGCGACCTGCCGATCCATCTGCAGCCGAAGCTGCTTCGGGTGATCCAGGAGAGGGAGATCACGAGAGTAGGCGGAAGAGAGCCTATATCCGTAGACATAAGACTTATCGCGGCCACCAACAAGGATCTGAAAGAAGCCGTTGACCGGGGGACATTCAGGAGAGACCTGTATTATCGGCTGAATATAATGGCGATAGAGCTGCTGCCGTTGAAGGGGAGAAAAAAGGATATCAAAGCCCTTGCGCTGCATTTTATAAAGCAGTTCAATGCCGGCTACAAGCTGGAAAAGTATATAACGGAGGATGCTATCGCATTGCTGCAGCAGTTTGACTGGCCGGGGAATATACGCGAGCTGGAAAATATCATAGAACGCATAATGATAAGCTTTGACGGAAATGCCATAACGAAGTTTCAGGTGCAGCGAGCAATAGGCTTCCCGGTGTCGGAAAATGAGCGGGGGGGGGGGGCGTTACAGGAGGCTTCAATCCTGAAAGAAAGAGCATGGAGCAGCTCATGGATGAGTATGAAAGATATATACTTGAATCGACGTTCTCCGAAAGCAAGAGAGCGAGTGATGTAGCGAGGGCCTTGAGAATGAACAAATCGACGCTGTCCAGACGCGTGAAGAAGTATCATCTTGAAAAAAATTGTAAAAATGAAACAGATGAGTAGCGTTTGTTTCAAAATCAAAATGAAAAACGGCATAAATCAGATAAATTTACGATAATCGACAGAATTGTTTTAAAAATGAAATGATTCTGTCGATTTTTGCTTTGAGTTTTTTGCCATGCGGCAAATGGAAGCGGTGTCAGCATTGGAATTTCAACGCTGAGTAATAAGTGGACCGGTATTGGCACATCTTTTGCTATATATGTTTATATCAAATATCGCGATAAAAACAAGGATCCTAATTTGATAATAAGGAGGCTTGAAGTATGAAGGTATTAATCGTTGGTGCCGGAGGACAAGGAGGTGCGTGCGCATCGATTCTGGCAAGACAGGAAGCTGTCGAGGAGATCAGGCTTGTGGATCTCAAGGAGGAGACTGCTAAAAAGGTAGCTGATCACATCGACAGTATGAAGGTAAAAACGGGAGCGGTGAATGCCACCGATCCGGATGATGTGGCAAAGGCTGCGGAAGGTGTCGATGTAGTGATAGATATGGTGATGCCGTGGATGGCTACATATGTGATGAAGGGAGCGCTAAAGGCCAATGCCCATTATATCAATACGGCCTTTGATGACCCCTATTGGGGAGAATTCCTTGAAGGCAGAAAGATAGAAGAGCTGACCTTGTGCAGGGAGTTCAGGGATGCAGGTCTGACTGCGCTGTTTGGATGCGGCTTTGCTCCCGGGTGGACCAATATACTGGCAAGGAGGTTCGCCAACAAGCTGGACGAGGTAGAAAGCATAAAGATGAGGATAGGCAAGGCCAATATAGTTCCGGGGGAGGCGCCATATGATTGGGTGCTGCGTCCGTGGGATCCGGGGTGGTCGCCAAAGCAGGCTCTCGTGGACTGCGCCACGCCTACATATGCCCTTGAAGATGGTGAATATGTTGAATATCCTCCGTTTGGAGGAATGGAAATGTGTGATTTCCCGGAACCTGTGGGGACCCTTCCGGTAACACATCATTCTCATGAAGAGATATACAGCATGCCTGCCACGTTCAAAGGTGTGAAAAATCTGGACTTTAAATATTATCTTATGTATCAGCCTGCCATCTTCTACGCATCGGGGCTTTGCTCACAGGAGAAGATCAAGGTTGGCGACGTCCAGGTGGCTCCTATCGATGTGATCGCATCTATGGTACCGCTGCCTCAGAACAATATTTTCGGAGCGACGGAGGCACAGCTGGCCGAAGCGGACAAGAGAGCTTTTATCGAGCTTATCGTGGAGGTGACCGGCAGGAAGAACGGGGAAAGAGTCACATATAAGGCCAACTGCCCTAAGATGAATGCGCCGGGACCGGAACTTAAAAAGCTGTATGGAACGGCCCTCGTATACGTAGCGTTGCCGCTGGCTGTCGGAACGCTGATGCTGGGAGATACGGAGCTGCCAAAGGGTATCATTTTTGCGGATGAACTGGATCCTGAGGATTTCATAGGCAGGATGATGGCCACAGGATATCCGTACAAATGGAAAGAATCCGTGTATTGAATTGTAACCTGTTAAATGAAAAGAGGTGGATCTCGTGAAACAAGAACGTTTATCGACTGCGAAGGTCTGGGGGTTCTCTGTGGGAACTCTCGGAGAGTACTTCGTTTACTATCTGTTCTATACATACTTCATGTATTATCTGACGGACTACGTGCATCTTTCGGCTGCAGTAGCGGGAGGCATCATGTCCATCGCCATGATATGGGATGCCTTCACGGATCCCGTAGTGGGATATGTGAATGATACAAGTAAGAATCCTAAGGGCAGAAGACGCCCTATGATGTTAAAGGCATTTATTCCATTCTGTATATGCTTCGTATTGTGCTTCATCAGACCGGGACTTGAAGGCAATGCACTCAATATCTATTACGGAGTCGTTTGCCTGGCATTCTGGCTCTGCTTCACTACAGAGCAGGTTCCGTTCTACGGGTTGCTGCCTGAGATAACCAAGAACGACGAAGACAGAATGAGGATAAGAGCCGCCATGGGCTTCATAGGCAACGTGGGAAATCTGGCGGTAGCCGTAGTCCCTGTAGCCTTGTCTCTGGTCATATCCCTGGGTGCCGATGAAATGATAGCATGGTCCATAACCATGGGAGTCCTGGGAGTTATAGGAGGCGCGGGTTTCCTCGTGACGTATGCCGTTACCAAGGGCATGGAGACGCCGCAGGAGCATGTGATCAGACCGAAGGAGAATATCCTTAAGACGTATGCCAAGATCATCAAGCTGAAAGGGTATATCCCTGTAGTGATCGTATATATACTTTGCACCATAGACCTGACACTCATGTTCGCATCCATCATGTACGTGGCGGACAGCAAGCTGGGTCTCGACGCGGGACTGCAGTCCATCATAACGGCGTGCTATACATTCTCGGGAGCGATATTCGTGATACTCGTAACGCCGATGAACAAAAGATTCGGCTCGTATAAATCGCTACAGATCGTGATGATGGTGGGAGCCGTACTGTTCATAGCCTGCGGAGTTATCGGCATCAACAACGCCGGAATAATGATATTCCACGGACTCGTTACAGGCGGGACCTTCGCGCTGGCCACAGCCTTTACATACGGCCTGCTGTATCAGGTGATCGATGTTGCGTGTCTCAAGACCGAAGAACAGGTGGAGGGTTCCGTAATAAGCTTTGCTACACTGGGCTATAAGCTGGGAGCTGCCATATCGGCATCTCTGCTGGGTGTGGCACTGACCATAATAGGCTATGACGGCGCATCGGAAATGAATGCAGAGGTGCTTGGCAGGATCGACAGCCTGCTTACGTATATGCCTGCGGTGCTGCTGGTACTGTCCGTGATCATTCTGAAATTCCTTTATCCTATAAGGGAGGATCTTTACAGAAAGATAGTTGTGGAAAAGGAAAAGAAGATGAACGGAGAAGATTATTCAGTAGAGGAATTCAAGCATCTGATGTAGTTGACAATTATAGTTTATATAAAGTTTATCGTTGATCGAAAGGAGAAAAAATGGCAGAGAAGTATCAAATGTATATTGACGGAGAATGGTGTGACAGCAGCTCCGGAGAAACAATCGATGTTATAAGTCCCGTTACGGGAGAACTCCTTGGGACAGTTCCCAAGGCAACACCTGAGGATGTTGACAGGGCCATTGCAGCGGCACACCGCGAGAAGACCCAATTTAAATTCTGGTCCGATGTGGAGCGAGGCGATCTGGTTTGCAGGATAGCCGACGAGCTGGAAAAGGAAGCTGACAGGATCGCAAAGGATATGACCATGGAGCAGGGAAAGCCTTTTGCCACAGAGTCATACGGAGAAGTGATAGAATCCGCTGAAAACTTAAGGAATGCAAGGGAGGATATGATACGTCTCAACGGAGAGATACTGTATTCCAAGGACCCTGACAGAAAGATCTTTACCAAGAGAGAGCCTAACGGCGTATACGCTGCCATAGACCCCTGGAACTTTCCACTTGTAATGCCAGCAGAGCACATCGCGCCTGTTCTCGTGGCAGGAAACACCATGGTCATGAAGCCTGCATCCTATACGCCGATATCCGCAGTACATTTTGCAGAGGTCATCGAAAGAGCAGGCTGCCCTAAAGGCGTATTCAATCTGGTGATGGGTCCGGGCCCTGTTGTGGGAGAGCAGCTCTGCAAAAGCCCGCTGGTAAATGCTGTGGCCTTTACGGGAGAGAACGTTACCGGCAAGAGGATCCAGGAGATCTCGGGATTGAAGTCGCTGCTTCTGGAGATGGGCGGCACGGGTCCTGAGATAGTATGTGAGGATGCCGATATAAAGGCGGCGGCAGAAGGCGCAGCCTACGGTGCATGGATGAACGCGGGGCAGGTATGCTGCTCCACTCAGAGAGTTCTGGTCCACAAGAGCGTAAAGAAAAAATTCATAGAAGAGCTCATGAAGACTGTGGAAGCACAGGTGCTGGGCGATCCTATGGACCCTAAGACGACCATGGGACCTATGAACAACGAGCCTGTAATACGGAAGGTCGAGGCCCATATCGCAGAAGGGGTTTCCAAGGGAGCCAAGATACTCTGTGGCGGCAAGAGAGCCAAGGGTTTCCCTACAGATAAGTATTTTGAGCCTACCGTAATAGATGATGTAAGGCCCGGAATGCTTCTGCATGATGATGAGACCTTCGGACCTGTCATTCCTATAATCGAGTTTGAGACCGATGAGGAAGCGCTGGCTATGGCCAACGGTACGAAGTTCGGACTTCAAATGTCCGTATATACCAGCAGCATGAAGAGAGCCTTCTGGTACCAGAGCAGACTGGTGGCGGGGAATATCTGCATCAACGAATCATGCGGATTCTGGGAGCCTCATCAGCCATTCGGCGGATGCCCGGGAACCGAGACGGGCTATGGCAGGATCGGAGGAAGGTATACTATTGAAGAGACTACCTTCCTGAAGACGGTGACGGTGGATTTTAAAAACTGCTTTTAGGCGTTGAAGAAACCGCTGGTCTGACATCGTGAAAAAATAACAAAACCCCGGGGATGTGTGTTACTGTCCGATTTCATAACATCATATTCCCGGGATTTTGCTGTCTGAAAATCAGCCTACAGCCCCTCGATATAATTTCGCGGATCCGTCGGCTCTCCGTTTTTCTTCATTTCGAAGTGGATGTGATCCTCTTCCTCGAATTCGAACAGGGAAGTCTGACCCACTTCACCGATGACGGTACCCTGAGAAACGATTTCTCCCAGCTCTATCAGATTCTTTTTGGCGAGATTGCCGTAAACGGATATAACGTTGTTTCCGTGATTTATCTCGACTACGATCCCCAGTCTGTCATCCTCTTCTATCCTGGTAACGGTCCCCGCAGCGCAGGCCTTGACCGACGAACCTGACGGAGCGGCGATATCGATACCGCTGTGTGTCATGTATTGATCCAGGGTCTTCCAGTATATAGGCATATCCATGGAATAATCCATTATAATTTCCCCGTTTAAGGGAACAATAAAGTCTGATTTGGCAGTGTCTCCGGAACTGTTTTCGCCGGAATCGGGATTGTCTCTGCTGTCCACTATGTCGGTTTCCGCTTTTTCGTCGACGGCTTTTTCCTTTACGACATCAGTCGTTTTGCTGCTCTGTATATTGTCTTTTACTTTATCGATATTGGCCTTCACGACGAAAACGGAAACGAGGGCTATCAGACAAAAACACAGGACCAGAGTGACTGCGGTTTTGTCCTTTTGCTTTTTATCCTGTCTCATGTACGTCTTACCTCCTATGGATTTAGTATCGACAGATGGCAGGAAAATAATACTGCTAATTACTTGTAATAAATATTGCTTATGGTACAATAAAAATAATTTGAAATTTTTATATAAATATAAGTGAGAGGTGATAAACGTGGCGGAATATATTTTGGCCAGAAAAAACGGAAGGAACATACCAAAGGAAGATAAAGCCTTCGGCGCAAGCAACAGAGCAAAGGCTATGATCGCAGAGCAGGGTGCGGATAAGGTGATCAATGCGACTATAGGCTCGCTGCTTGACGATGAAGGCAAGCTGGTAGTGCTGTCATCGGTGGATAAGGTGTTCAGAACACTGCAGCCACAGGATTATGCGGATTATGCGCCGATAAGAGGCATCCCGGATTTCAGAGAAGCTGTAAAAAAGGCAGCCTTCGGTTCATATGAGCCTAAAGGTTTTACGGAAGCCGTGGCTACACCGGGAGGAACGGGCTCTCTCAGAAACGTAATATCAAACTATTCGGAACCGGGAGACAAAATCATTACTTCCGACTGGCACTGGGCGCCGTATAATACAATAGCAGGCGAGATCGGCAGGAGCATCGAGACCTTTGAGCTGTTCACTGCAGACGGAAAGTTCAATGCAGATTCACTTGGTAAAACGGTCGAAAGGCTCATATCAGTACAGAACAGCCTCGTCATGATACTCAATACACCGGCCCACAACCCTACGGGATATTCACTCACTCTCGATGACTGGGACGATGTGGTGAAGATATTGTCAAAGGCGGCAGAGCACGGCAAAGCCATCGCACTCATAGTAGACGCCGCATACATAGATTTTGCAGGAGACGAAGAGGAATGCAGAAAATTCCTTCCGAAGCTTGAAGAAATGCCTGAAAATGTGCTGCCTGTCATAGCCTACAGCCTTTCCAAGACCTTTACATTATACGGAACGAGATGCGGAGCCATGATCTGCATCGCCAAGACGAAAGCCATCGCAGATGAATTCAACAGCGTATGCGAATTCTCGTCACGTGGCTCATGGTCCAACAGCGCGAAGCTGGCTCAGGTGATACTTACGAAGATATACAGCGATCCGGCGCTCCTTGAAGCGGTGAGCGAGGAAAGAGCGCACTATAGAAATATGCTTCTGGCAAGAGGCCGAGCCTTTGAAGAAGAAGCAAACAAGATCGGACTTGAGATAGTGCCGTTCGATGCGGGATTCTTCGCGTCGGTGCCTTGCGACGATCCTGAAGCGGTCAGTGCAAAGCTCGAAAAACAGGGACTCTTTACGATACCTCTCGCAAAGGGCGTCAGAGTTTCCATCGCCTCGGTATCCGAAGAAAAATGCAGAAAGATACCGGCCATGATAAAAGCGGCAATGTAGGCATAACTAAATGATATTTTGAACTGAATGGCGTATTGACGTGAAATGACCGTTAATGCGCCATGTTTTATTGAATGGGTCCTCATTGCGGCCTGTTTGATTTTCTGCCGATTCCAAAATTCTCTGTTGGAAAGGGGCACTGTTTTGGAATTTAAGCGCTTATGGACTCGTCGTAGGCTTCCGATTCCAAAGATCGCAGCCCAGATAGCATGACCTTTTGGAATAATGGACTTGCTGAGGGATTTATTGCATCGATTTTCCAAAAATCCATGCGTATGAATTCGTTATTTTTGGAATCCGTCTGCAAAATCAGTAGGTAAGGGGGTAAAATTCCAAAAGCGACGCCTAGAATGATTATGATCTTTGGAATTATCAATGGCGATGATCTTTGCATAGCTGTTGATCCTCCTTTTTCATTCCGCGTCTTCCTCAGAGAGTGTTCTGCCTTGAAGATAAGAGACGGCAGCGAAGGACGATGCCTGACAGAGGTTGATAAGTTAAAACTAACTATTGATATTCGTTATCCTGTGACATATAATATAGATGAGATTCTTGAAGGTAGCCGTAGGCATATGGACGGCTGCGGATTTGAAGCTGACTAATGAGTTCTGTAAGACTGCCATTGGAAAGCTGGCAGCGGAATAAGATAAATAAGAAATAAAGCGGATGCCGGTGTGATGACACCCGGCATTTGTTGTTTAAAGGAGTGGTAATATGTTAGATAAGGATTTAAAGGAAAAATTTCGTGCGATATTGGAGGAAGAGCTGATCCCTGCCATGGGATGCACGGAGCCTATTTCACTGGCTTATGGAGCGGCCCTTGCACGCCATGCTCTGGGAATGCTTCCGGAGAAAGCGGAGATCATCGTAAGCGGAAATATCATCAAGAATGTGAAAAGCGTCATCGTTCCCAATACAGGAGGTCTTCGCGGCATCGAGGCGGCTGCTGCAGCCGGTTTTGTGGCAGGTGCTCATGATAAGGAGCTTGAGGTGCTGTCAGAAGTGACGAAGGAGCAGATACAGGAGATCGCCGAATATCTCGGCGCCGATACCATCATGGTAGAGCAGTCCTCCGGCGGAAGACTCTTTGAGATAGTAGTTCGTGCCTTCGGAGGCGGCCACACTGCCGAGGTAGAGATATTGGACGGTCATACCAACGTGACGAGCATCAAGCTGGATGACAAAGAACTGTTTTCCGCATCTGCTGACTCCGCGGAAAAAACGGAAACGGACCGCAGCGTGCTTACAGTCGAGAGGATAGTTCAGTATGCCAACGAGGTGGATATCGAGGATGTAAAGGAAGTGCTGGGCAGGCAGATCAAGTACAATACGGCTATAGCTAAGGAGGGTCTGACCGGAAAGTACGGTGCGGCCATCGGCAGGGTGCTGCTGAACACCAATGAGGACACCGTGAAAAACCGTGCAAAGGCGTGGGCTGCAGCGGGCTCCGATGCCAGGATGAATGGCTGCGAGCTTCCTGTAGTGATAAATTCGGGAAGTGGAAATCAGGGAATAACCGCGTCTCTGCCTGTTATAGTTTACGGAGAGGAGCTTAAGGTATCGGAGGACAAGCTTTATCGCGGACTTATAGTATCTAATCTGGTAACGATACATCTTAAAACGGGTATCGGCAAGCTGTCTGCATACTGCGGAGCCATCAGCGCCGGCTGCGGCGCAGGCGCAGGCATCACATACCTGTGCGGCGGCGGATACAAGGATATCGCCCATACCATCGTAAATGCCATCGCTATCAATTCAGGAGTGATATGCGACGGCGCAAAGGCAAGCTGTGCCGCAAAGATCGCATCTGCCGTGGAAGCAGGACTTTTGGGGATGGAGATGTACAACCAGGGACAGCAGTTCTTCAGCGGCGACGGCATCGTGACAAAAGGCGTTGAGAAGACGATCGAAAACGTTTCGGAGATGGCCCGCAACGGCATGAAAGAAACCGACCGGGAGATCTTGAAGATCATGATGAGATGCTGATGTGATCTGCATACTTTCACGGTAATATCATTACCTGCAGAAAATCGGGGAATAGTAAGGAAAAAATTTACAATAAACTGTTGACATAAAATAATATTTATGGTATATTCTGGAATATAAAGAGGTAATGAGGTGTGCTTATCGCATACCGCAGGAGTGAAAGGAGATCGACAATGAATATGAATAATGATTTTGACAGAGAGATATCTTTTGATATCGTAGAGCAGCTGGGCGTGATAACGAGCTATTCCACAGGCTGGTGCAAGGAGCTGAATCTCGTGAGCTGGAACGGAGGGACTCCTAAGTACGACATCAGAGACTGGGCGCCGGATCACGAGCATATGTCCAGAGGTGTTACGCTGCATGAAAAGGAAATGAGAACGGTGATTGAGCTGCTGCGCCGCCGAAACCGCAGAAAACCGACGGGCTATGGCCGTTCGGCAGGATTGAGAAATCGGGACGGACAGGATGATATACAGGAACTCGCGGAATTGCACGAGGAGCAGGAAGCGGCACAGCTGCAGGAGCCGCAGGAGTCAGAATGCGAGGCCTTCGAAGCATGCGATTGCCAAGAGGAGCAGACATGTGTTGAGGAATCGGCGTAGGCCGAGGGACAGTCTTGTTAAAACCTCACATCAACCGAGTAAAACGGGTGGATTTATCAAATCCGGCAAGCCACGGGTCTAAGCGGCCTGTGGTTTTTATTTTAGGGATATGGTATACTATGTATATTTCAGAAAATAAGGGAAAAGGGTTAAAGGTGCATATATGAAGATAAGGTTGAAAATAAAACCGGAGGAGGACTACCGGGAACTTGTAAGAGAAGAGGCTGTTGGACTGGAGCAGCTTGCTGAAGAATTCGCTGACGAACTGCCGTATACTGTTTTGCTGGCTAAGGTCAACGGCAAGTATGAGGAACTTACCTATGTCATCGATAAGGATTCGACGGTGGAGCTTCTGGATATCAGGAACCACAGCGCTGACCTTGCATATCAGAACAGCATATCGCTGATGTATCTCAAAGCTGTGATGGATGTCATGGGCAAGGTGACCGTCCGTATAGACAATTCCCTGAATAAAGGTCTGTATACGGAAATAAATGCCGATGAACCTGTAACGGAAAGTCAGATACAGGCTGTAGAGGACAGGATGAGAGAGCTGGTGAATGAGGACCTTGCCATAGTGCGTGAAGTCTATGCCAGAGAAGACGCCGTTGAGATCTGGGAGGAATACAACTATTTCGAAAAGGTCAGACTGCTGAGAGAAAAGAAGGATATCAAAGAGGCGAAATTTTACCGTATAGGCGGCTACAGAAATTTCTTTTACGGACTCATGGTGCCTTCGACGCGGTATATAAAATATTTCCGGCTGACCAAGTACAGAGACGGCGTTCTGCTGAGGTTCCCACAGCCCGCAAGACCGGATGAACTGCCGGAGAACATAGATGACAGCAAGATATATGAAGCCTTCAAGGAAGCGAAGCAGTGGCACAGACTTCTGGGGGTAGAGTATCTGGCCGATCTCAACGACACCATAAGAAGCGACAAATGGAAGGAGCTTATACTTCTGTCCGAGGCGCTCCATGAAAAGAAGATCGCGGAGATCGCTGATATGATAACGCGCCGGAACAAAAGGATCATACTGATCGCAGGACCGTCATCGTCAGGCAAGACCACCTTTGCAAGGAGGCTGTGTGTACAGCTTCGGGTAAACGGTCTGTCGCCCCTTTACATGGGTATAGATGACTATTATCTTGACAGATGCGATTCCCCTGTCGATGAAGACGGGCAGTACAATTTTGAAAATCTGGAAGCCATAGACGTGGAACTTTTCAATGAGAACATGAACGGGCTTCTGGCAGGCCGACAAGTCGATCTGCCGGAATTCGATTTCCTGAAAGGCCGCAAGGTGTTCGGAAACCGCATCACATCCATAGACGCATCGCAGCCTATTGTGATAGAGGGCATACACGGACTCAACGATAAACTGACGGAGAAGATCGACGATAATGAAAAGTTCAGGATATATATAAGTCCCTTCACACAGCTCAATATAGACGTCCATAACAGAGTGACCACCACGGATGCAAGGATGATCAGACGTATAGTGCGTGACTATGAATTCAGAGGAAGCACCGCGGCGGAGACCATCTCCCAGTGGCCGAAGGTGAGAGCCGGTGAAGATAAAAATATTTTCCCGTATAACGAGCAGGCGGATGTCATGTTCAATTCTGCACTGGCATATGAACTGTCGGTGCTGGGAAGATATGCCGTACCTGTGTTGGAAGAGGTGGAGCCGCAGCAGCCGGAATATGCCGAAGCAGTGAGGCTGCTGAAATTCATAAGGTTTTTTAACGTGATAGAAGATGACAGGGTGATCCCCAACAATTCGATAATAAGGGAATTTATAGGCGGAAGTATATTTGTAGAATAAAGGAGATATGAAATGATAGCAGTAGTAGGAAGTGCAAGAGAAGTGATAAAGATAATAATGAAGGATCCCGTTGAAGACGGATCGGAGAATGCCAATGCCTTCGTCGATCCGGCAAGCGTTGAACCTAAGGAAGAGGATTCGATGATCGTCGAAAGCGGAGGCTGTGGCGCTAATATAGCCTTTGATCTTGCGCAGCTTGGGTATGATACGGAATTCATATCGGTGATAGGCGATGATTCTATGGGCGCGGCTTTGAAGGATAGGCTCGACAAGGCCGGCGTAAAGACGGAGGGCGTGAAGACATTGCCGCAGATGACTGCCATAAACGTGGACTTTCTGAATATATTGGGCGACCTTAACTTTACCCGCAGAAACAGTACCATATTAAAAGGAATAACGCCTGAGCTTCTGGAAGAAAAACGTGATATTCTGGACAGAGCGGAGGCCATAGTCGTAGACGGTACGATCCCAAAGGAGACCATAGAATATATCGTTGAAAAATACGGAGACCGTCGAGACGTGAAGCTTTTCTACGACCCTGCCCTGATACACGGCGGCTATAAAGCGAGAGAGCTGATGGACAGATTTTACTGCGTCCTCCCGGGAAGAATGGAATCGGAGGCAATGACGGGCAAGACTGTTTTGAGCGAAGAACAGATCTTTGAAGCCGGAGCATTTTTCGCGGAAAAGGGCATAAGCAGGATCATAATAACCATAAAAGGCGGCGGTCTGTATTATAAGGAAGGCGAAAAGGAGGGCATACTGCGTCCGGAAAGGATGCTTTCCTTCGGAAACACTGCAGGAGCGGGAGACGTGGTCTCTGCGGCAGTGGTGGCCGGTACCGTAGACGGAAAGGATATAGAGACCGTGGCTGCCGAGGCTATGGAAAGAGCTGCAGAGTATCTTGCAGAGCGAAAAGATGAAAAACTTGCATAACGCTTGTGGAAGGAGATGTGGAAAAATGGATGAAAATATCAAAAAAGCAAATGAGATAAAGATAAAAAAAGTAATAAAGAACATGGAAAAGAGAAACATCACCGGATATTACTGCGAGGATAAGGAAAAGGCGGCAGAGCTGGTGCTGTCTCTGATACCGGAGGGCTCCGAGGTATCCTGGGGCGGCTCTGCGACGCTGGGAGAAACGGGGATAAAGGATGCTGTAAAGGCCGGAAATTATACGGTAAACGATCCTATGTTGTTCTCGGATCCGGAGGAAGGCTTCGAGGCGAGGAGAAAAGCGCTGTTGTCGGATGTGTTCCTTTCCAGCGCCAATGCCGTTACCATGGACGGAGAGATCGTCAATATCGATGGAAGGGGAAACAGGGTAGCGGCCATAACCTTCGGTCCTAAAAAGGTCATTCTGGTAGTTGGAGCCAATAAGCTGGTGTTCGATGAAAGGGATGCTATCGACAGGATAAAAAACGATGCATGTCCGCCTAACTGTATCAGGCTGGGACTGAATACGCCATGTGCCGTGACAGGTAAATGCGGCAACTGCCTTAGCCGCGGCAATACGGTCTGCTGTTATATCGTGACTACGAGATTTTCCTATACGGATGACAGACTCCACGTGGTATTTGTCAACGATGATCTGGGATTTTAAAGAACGATTGGCATGAGCCGAATGATCGATCCGGATGGGAATACCGGCAAAGCCTGCTGACGAAAAAGGGGACGGTCAAGTCGGCTTTGTTTCATGAAGGGACTGCCTCATCAAGAAATTTGCAAACGTGATACAGTGTTTTACAGACGTTGTATTCTGCATGTATTTTTCTTGAT
>JAETSS010000275.1 GCA_021769545.1 Eubacterium sp. | reverse complement strand
TACAGGTATGTAATAGAGCGCGGCGCTGATGGCGATGGCGATGATCACGACAGCCAGCACGTGGAGATTTTCCCTCGCCTTAGGTACTACGACAGCTATGAACATGCCGTAGAGGGCTATTCCCAGCGCATTGGTTATTATTTCCGGCATGATGTTTCCCAGGATCGCACCGAACACGGTCCCTGCGGACCACCCTATGATAGGAAGAGACATGAGCCCCCCGAAATATTGTCTGCTGAGATTTTCATCCTGACCGATGGCTACCGCGAATATCTCGTCTGTTATGGCAAAGCCCAGGATCAGGCGCCATGCGCCTTTGAATCTGCTGTCCGTCTTCTGGGAAAGAGCGATGCCCATGAGCGCGTAACGCGAATTGATGACCAGCTGGGTAAGTGCCATTTCCAGATATGTACCCATGCCTGCGATGACCGTGACTCCTGCAAACTGTCCGGCAGAAGTCAGGTTGGTGAAGGAGATCAGTAGCGCTTCGAACCAGGTGCAGCCTCCTTCCACAGCCATGAGGCCGAATGCTACGGAAACCGAAAAATATCCCATTGCAATAGGGACACCGTCTTTTAATCCTTTATTGAAACTCATTGTGAAAATATCCTTTCAAATCGATTGCAAATACTGTAATGTTGAAAATGCTGTAATTGCTGTAAATATTGTAGATGCTATGCGCCCAGTGCATCTATCGTAGGTGAAACTCCGTAGAAATCCTTAAGGGCTTCGTATTCATCGGCCGCTTTTTTCATGGCGGAGCTGTTTGGCTTATCGGGCATGATGGCCTTTATCATGATGTTCTTCGATGTATGCTCCAGGGATGTGAATTCGATCATGTTGACATCATATCCCACCGCTTCCAGCTTGAGTCCCCTCAGTCCGTCTGTCAGCAGCTCGGTGAACTTGTCCTTGATGATGCCGTGTTTCAGCATGGGTTCGTTGATGGGATTCCGTATCTGGGAAAACAGCTCGTGCTGGCAGCATGGTACGGAAAGAATCACCTTACTCTGCCACCTTACGGCATTGATAAGCGCAAAGTCCGTGGCCGTATCGCATGCGTGGAGCGTTACCACCATGTCGGCGCCGTCGCTTTCGTAATCTGCGATGTCTCCCGTGAGGAACCTGAGTCCGTCATAACCCAGCTGTGAAGCCACGTCGTTGCAGAAGCGGATGACGTCCTCCTTGAGATCGAGTCCTATGATCTCCACGTCGCGTTTCCTGATTAGTTTCAGATAGTAATAGAGACCAAAGGTCAGATAGCTTTTTCCGCAGCCGAAATCTATTATCCTCAGAGTACCGCGTTGAGGCAGGCTTTCGAAGCAGTTGTCGGCTATTTCCAGGAATCTGTTGATCTGTCTGAATTTGGAGTAGTGCTTCTTGTAGACCTTGCCCTCCGGTGACATGACTCCCAGCTTTATGAGAAAATCGCAGGGAACTCCGTCGTCGATGATGTAGCGTTTCTTTTTGTCGTGGGAAAGGTCGCCTGCGCGGCGTGAAGTGTTCTGTCTGGTGATGCGGGGCTTTTCCGGTTTTGACGCCAGTATCTGTATGTCCTCGGTCTCGGTGAGGATATTGACCTGCTTGAAATCCTGCCGTATCAGATTTTCGGCAAAGTCGATGCCGTCGAAATACGGTATGTTTTCATGGGTGACCTTTTTATCGAAATGAAATTCGGCCTGATACATGTATTCGCCCTTGATGGTGACGGGCCGCATAGTTACCTTTTTATATTCGATGGATTTTCTGCGCTTTCCTGCAAAGATCATTTTGACGAGTTTGCCGCTGTCCATGGCAGAGCACAGCGTTTGAGTTATTTTTTCCATAATATACCTTCCCAGTAAATGATATATAAAAGTTTAATATATGTAACGAAAAAAAACAATGGGTGTTGATGTTTTTTGTAGTAATGGTATATAATGTCAGTATGAT
>JAETSS010000274.1 GCA_021769545.1 Eubacterium sp. | reverse complement strand
TTTTTTATTTCAACTGTCTACCTAGGAGGTAGCATATCAAAATATTTCATTTACGATAGATTTTGGTCCTTTATATTCATTTCAGCGCAAAAAAATATCGTAAATCCTCTTTTTTCAAGGATCTACGATATAACGATCTATATAACCATCAAATTTACCTGCTTACATATCCACTTCCAGCATCACCGGGCAATGATCGCTGCCATATACATCCGTCAGGATCTCAGCCTTTACAAGCTTATCGTTCAATACCTCAGATGTCAGGAAATAGTCAATACGCCATCCGGCATTGTTCTTTCGCGCATTGAACCGATAGCTCCACCAGGAGTACACGCCCTCCGCATCGGGATAAAAATACCTGAATGTGTCCGTAAACCCGGCTTCCTGCAGCTGGGTCATCTTTGCACGTTCTTCATCGGTAAATCCCGCGTTCTTTCTGTTGTTCTTGGGATTTTTAAGGTCGATCTCCTTATGGGCTACGTTGAAATCGCCGCATGTGATCACAGGCTTCGACTCCTCCAGCTTTTTCAGATACGCCAGAAAATCATCCTCCCACCGCATCCTGTAATCAAGCCTCTTAAGACCGTCCTGCGAATTCGGCACGTAAACGTTGACGAGATAGAATCCGTCGTATTCGGCGGTTATGACTCTGCCTTCGTGATCGTGCTCATCTATGCCGATGCCGTAAGAGACCGATATTGGCTCCGTCTTCGAAAACACTGCAGTGCCGGAATAGCCCTTTTTCTCTGCAGAGCACCAGTACTGATGATATCCGTCAAGGGGCACCTCTGCCTGCCCTTCCTGCATCTTCGTTTCCTGAACGCACAGCACATCGGCATCCTGCTCCTTTGCAAAATCAAGGAAGCCCTTTCCCATAGCCGCTCTTATTCCGTTTACATTCCAAGAGATCAGTTTCATATATTCTCCTCTGCGGCCAACCGGCCGCTGCCTATGTCAATACGCTAATTCAAAAATGCTTCTATGATAACGCTTTCTGCTTCTTCCGCCGTCATCCCCATGGTCCTCAGCTTCGTAAGCTGTTCATCGTTGATCCTGCCGATAGCCGCTTCATGTATGATGGCTGCGTCCAGATGCTTTGCGTTGATTTCCGGTATCGAACGCACCTGTGCTTCGTCCATGATTATGGAGTCGCACTGTATGTGAGCATTGCATTTGGCGCTGCCTACAGCTGCCGGATGGAAGACCTGACTCGATTTTTCCTTGGCTACCGATCTGGATACGATCTGCGCCGAGCTTCCTGTCCCGTTGAGCCTGATCTCCATATTGGACTCTGCCGTCTGACTGCCATGAGTCATCAGCTTTTCCACTACGAAAAGCTTGCTGTCCTTTCCCAGCTCCACATCGGTCTCACGTATGGTGGAATCGACGCCTTTGATCTGGGAAGTGTCCAGAGTGAATACGCTTCCGTCATCTACATATATCTTAGTTACAGGGTTCAGGATCCTTGCACCGTCTCCCTCTCCCGCACCGTAATGGTTTTCCTTGTACGTCACGTTGGCGTTTTTCCCAACGAAAAACGAGTGTACGCCGTCATGCTGGCTGTCGGCATGTCCGTCGTTGTGGATGCCGCATCCTGCGATTATCACAACGTTGGCGCCGTCTGCGATATGAAAGTCGTTATATACCTTGTCCTTGAAACCGCTGGCATCCAGCACCACCGGGATATGGACTTCCTCGCCGTCGGTATCGCCGTCGATATAAATATCTATTCCCGGCTTGTCTTCCTTCTTGACGATCCTGACGTGCTCGCTGTTGCCGTGACATAGGGACATTCCGTTATGTCTCAGGTTAAAAGCGCCCTCCTGCTTGAATCCTGCTTCATCTATATATTTTAGTATCGCCTGTGTTACTTTATCCAGTTCTGCCACTTTCATCCCCTCCTAAATCTCTTCCAGTCTCTTTAAATATGCACAGCATGAAGGTCCCTGCTTCATAAGCT
>JAETSS010000001.1 GCA_021769545.1 Eubacterium sp. | reverse complement strand
AGATGGACACATTACAGATGGCCGGATGAAAAGCTTCCTACAAAGCACAGTCTCGATAAGTATTTCCCTGACCGACCTGTCATCGCATTCAACGATGAGCTCCATGCAGTATGGGTAAACAGCAAGACCATGGAAATGTGCGGGATCACCAGGGAGACTCCCGATCCTGTCGGCGGAACTATGGAAAGAGACGAGAACGGGGAGCCTACGGGATTTTTCCTTGAACAGCCTGCAATGGCGATGGTAACGGAAAAGGCTCTTGCAGTATCTCCTGAAAAGGAAGAAGAACTGATAAAGAACTTCATCAGAAAGGCACACAGCATGGGCGTCACCTCGGTAGGCGCAGTGCATGTTTTAAGGATAATGAAGCATGAAGCCTGCAGACGTCTTGAAGAAAAGGATGAATTGAAGGTAAGAGTGTTCTTTGCACCTCATATAGAAATGGATACGGAAGAAGCTGTAAAGCTCAAGGAGGAATATACTTCCGACAAGCTGAAATTCCTAGGACTCAAGGGCTTTGCAGACGGAACGCCTCTGGGATATACAGGCTATATGGTGGATCCTTATATGGACCGTCCGGGATTCCGTTCCGAGCCGCTTCTCGATCCTGACTGGCTCATAGCAAAGAGCAAGGAATGCTATAAGAACGATATCCCTATGAGGATACATGCATGCGGCGACGGGGCTGTAAGACTGGCTCTCGATGCATATGAAGCGGCACGTAAGGAATACGGTGAAAAAGACGTCAGAAACACCATCGAGCATATCGAGGTCTTACATAAGGACGATGTGAAGCGTTTTGCGGAAACAAACACCATTGCCAGCATCCAGCCGACCCACATACTTATGGATTCACTGGAAACACATCCTATATTCCAGATGTTAGATGAGGAAAAGGTAAAGCTGGCATGGCCGGGCAAGACACTTGAGAGAAACGGCGCAAAGGTGGCCTTCGGAACGGACTATCCTATCGTGGATCTTGACCCGATAGATACACTGTACAGAGCAGTCCACCGACGTATGGAGGACGATCTTCCGAAGGATGGCTGGAACCCACAGGAGAAATTCACGCTGGCGGAAGCAATCACCAATTCCACCATGGGACCTGCATATATGTTCTGTATGGAAGACAAGATCGGCAGCCTCGAAGAAGGCAAGCTGGCTGATATCAACGTTTTCAGCAAAAATATCTTTGAGTGTGTAGACGATATACCTTCCGTAAAGACTGATCTGACCGTATTCAACGGGGAGATCGTGTATAACGAACTGTAAACGGTAAAATTTATGGAAAGTAAACGGCCCTGCCGATATCAATGTTTCGGCGGGGCCGTTTTGGGTCCGGAGTTCAGTCCTTTCAGAAGAGGTGTTACAGGAGTTTCCGCGATAGAGCTTGATATGTATGCCGGCCGCTGAAAGCGCTGATACAATTTTCAGCGGCAAGCACTGATCTGAACACCCATCGCTGAAAGAAATGCCATCATTGTTCAGGCTCCTACAAATGTATACGATTACATATATGAAATTCCGCGATTTTATGGTATATTATAAAGATAGAAAAAAATCAAAGAGGAAACGAAATGGAACACATTATTTGGAACAGAGAGATGGAATGTGCGGACAGGGAGACCAAGAACGCCATCCAGCTCGACAGGTTGAAAAAAACAGTAGAGTATTGTTATAACAGAGTGCCGTTTTATAAACAGAAATTCGATGAGATGGGATTGAAGCCGGAACATATCAAGACGCTGGCCGATGTGAGACATCTGCCATTTACCACGGCGGAGGATCTCAAGAACAATTATCCATTCGGACTTTTCGCCGTACCGAAGAGAGAGGTGGTGCGCCTTCACGGATCATCGGGAACCACGGGAAAGCCTAAGATCGTAGGATATACCAAGAAGGATCTGGACAACTGGTCCGAGATCATGGCGAGAGTCATCTGTGCGGCAGGCGGGACGGCCGACGACATAGTACAGATCGCATTCGGCTACGGACTGTTCACTGGAGGCTTCGGTCTTCATTACGGTATGGAGAAAATAGGTGCAATGGTAGTGCCGCTTTCCAGCGGAAATACAGACAGACAGATAATGCTGATGCAGGATTTTGAAAGTACCATCCTCATTGCCACTCCGTCATATGCGCTGTATCTGGCGGATGAGATCGAGAAGAAGGGCATAGACAAGGATACCATCAAGCTGAGACTGGCTCTCTTCGGAGGCGAAGGCCACACGGAGGAGATGAGAGCCAAGATAGAAGCTCAGCTCGGCATCCTGGCAACCGAAAACTACGGCCTTTCCGAGATCGGAGGTCCGGGATACTCGGGAGAATGCTATCTCAAGAGAGGATTGCATATAGCTGAGGATCAGTTCATTTCGGAGGTCATAGATCCAGATACGCTTGAGCCGCTGCCGATGGGTGAGCAGGGCGAGCTGGTGGTAACGACCCTTACCAAGGAAGCATTCCCTATGCTCAGATACAGGACAAGGGACATCACGTGGCTCAACGACGAACCGTGCGAATGCGGCAGAACATCCATGCGTATGCACAAGGTGCAGGGAAGAACAGACGATATGATGGTAATCAGAGGAGTCAACGTATTCCCTTCACAGATCGAGTCGGTAATCATGGCTATGGAAGAGATCGAGCCGTTCTACGAGATCATCGTGACTACGGAGGATCATCTGGACAGGATCGAAGTGAGAGTCGAATTCTCCGATGCTACGCTGCTTGACGATTACGCCAAGCTGGAAGAACTGAGAGCCAGAATAAGACATAATATAAAATCAGTCCTCAACATAGACGCCAAGATAAGTCTGGTAACGCCGGGAACCCTGCCGAGATTCGAGGGCAAGGCAAAGAGAGTCATAGACAAGAGGACCCATAAATAGAAAACGATAAAACAAGGAAAGGTAGACGGTATAATTATGGAAAAGAAAATTATGCTGGGTAACGAGGCTTTTGCGAGAGGAGCATATGAAGCGGGAGTAAAAGTCGTGTCTTCATATCCGGGGACTCCCAGCACGGAAGTAACAGAAAACGCAGCAAAATATGACGGCATCCATGTAGAGTGGGCGCCTAATGAAAAGGTCGGAGTAGAGGTCGCAATGGGAGCCTCCATAGGCGGAGTGCGTTCACTGGCATGCATGAAGCACGTAGGCCTCAATGTTGCGGCAGACCCGTTCTTTACAGCGGCATATACGGGAGTTACAGGCGGAGCTGTAGTGCTGGTGGCAGATGACAACGGATGTCACTCAAGCCAGAACGAGCAGGATTCCAGATACTACGGCAGGAGCGCCGGAGTTCCTATGCTGGAGCCGTCAAACTCGCAGGAATGCAAGGATTACATAAAGCTGGCATACGAGATCAGTGAAAAATACGATACAGTTGTCCTTATGAGATCCAATACGAGGATCTCCCACTCAAGAGGAATCGTAGAGATGGGCGAACGAGTAGAAAGAGAGAGGATTCCATACGAGAAGAACATACAGAAATACGTTGCGATGCCTGCCATGGCCAAGAAGCTTCATATCGCTCAGGAAAAGCGTATGAACCAGGTGGCGGAGGACAGCAACACCATGGAGATCAACAGGATCGAAATGGGGGATACGTCCATCGGTATCATCACAAGCGGTATCTGCTATCAGTATGTAAAGGAAGCTATGCCGGATGTGAGCGTTCTCAAGATGGGTCTCATCAATCCTATACCTAAGAAGCTCATCGAAGAATTCGCAGGAAAGGTAGACAAGCTCTACGTTATAGAAGAAGGGAACCCTTACTTTGAAGAACAGATCAGAGCTATGGGCATCCAGCTTGCAGGCGGCAAGGACATGTTCACGATACAGGGCGAATACAGCGCCAACATGATAAGAGAGGCATTCGGAAGACCTGTTGCGGAAACGGCAAAGACGGAAAACGCTCCGGGAAGGCCGCCGCTTCTGTGTGCAGGCTGCCCGCACAGGGGACTTTTCCATGTGCTCAGCAAGCTTAAGAAGACAGTTCTGGGAGATATCGGATGCTATACACTTGGTGCGCTTCCGCCGACTTCGGCCATAGACGCATGTCTCTGTATGGGCGCATCCATCACCATGGCTCACGGATTTGAAAAGGCCATAGGCGACAGCAAGGACGTCGTTGCGGTACTGGGCGACTCCACATTCTTCCATTCGGGTATCACAGGACTCATAAACATGAACTACAACCAGTCAAAGGGTACAGTGATAATCCTTGACAACAGGATCACCGGAATGACGGGCCATCAGGACAATCCGTCAACGGGAAGGAACGCCAAGGGCGATCCGGCTCCGGCAATAGACATCGCTACGCTTTGCAAGGCATGCGGAGTCAAGCACGTTACGGAGGTAGATCCGTTCAACATCAAGGAGCTGGAAGAGATAGTAAAGACAGAAACGGCAAGAGACGAGCTTTCCGTGATCATAACCAAGAGACCGTGTGCACTTATCGTAAAACAGCCGGATATACCGTATGTTATCACTGACAAGTGCAAGAACTGCAAGATGTGCATGAAGATAGGATGCCCTGCCATCGAGGAAAAGGACGGAAGACCGATCGTCGTACCTGACAGATGCGTAGGCTGCGGACTGTGCGCAGAGGTATGTCCTTTTGATGCAATAGAGATCGCGGCAGATGAAAAGGAGGCTAAGTAGCATGAACAAGTCGAATATACTGATCGTTGGCGTAGGCGGACAGGGAACGCTTCTTGCGAGCGTACTGCTGGGAAATCTCGCGCTGACTAAGGGCTATGATGTAAAGCTTTCGGAGGTACATGGAATGGCGCAGAGAGGCGGCAGCGTAGTGACTCATGTGAAGATCAGCGAGGATACGGTAAATTCACCGCTGATCGAAGAAGGCGACGCTGATGTGATCATCGCATTCGAGGAGCTGGAAGCATACAGATGGCTGCCTTATCTGAAAAAGGGCGGGACTATCTATGTGAACACTCAGCAGATAATGCCGATGCCGGTCATCATGGGTCAGGCGGAATATCCTGAAAATATCATGAAGGTGCTGGAGCAGGAGGCAGGTACTGTAAAGGCTTTCGATGCGCTTTCCATCGCGGAAAAGTGCGGCAGCGTCAAGGCTGTGAACGTGGTCCTTCTGGGAGCGGCGTCAAAGGATCTGCCTTTTGATGAGGATGCATGGATCAAGGTCATTGAAGAAAATGTGAAGCCTAAATTCATCGAGCTCAACAAGAAAGCTTTCGAGCTGGGAAGACAGGCATAAAAAATGACATAAACGGCAGCAGCCGTTGAAAAAATAAATTGAAAGGAAACCTTGCATAATGATTTGGAACAAGGAAATGGAATGTGCAGACCGTGAGACCATGCGCGCGCTGCAGCTTGAAAAACTCAAGAAAACAGTAAAGTACGAGTATGACAACGTGGCCCCTTACAGAAAAAAGATGGACGATGCAGGAGTAAAGCCTGAGGACATCAAAACTTTGGAAGACATCAGGCTGCTTCCTTTTACAACGAAGGAAGACCTTGCAGCAAACTATCCAAGAGGACTCTTTGCAGCGAAAAACGAGGACATCGTGAGAGTCCATGCATCATCCGGAACTACGGGAAAGCCTAAGATTGCAGGGTATACAAGAGGAGATCTTGATATCTGGGGCGAATGCGTGGCAAGAGCTATGACATGCGCCGGACAGGATAACACCTCTATCATACAGGTTGCATACGGATACGGACTCTTTACAGGCGGACTGGGAGCACATATCGGAGCAGAGACTATTGGAGCTACTGTTATACCTATGAGCAGCGGAAATACCAAGAAACAGATCATGTTTATGCAGGATATGAAGAGTACGGCGCTGGCATGTACGCCGTCATATGCTCTTACCATAGCCGAGGGCGTAGCCAAGGCGGGAATAGATCCGCAAGAGCTGCCGCTCAAGGCAGGAGTCTTCGGAGCAGAGCCGTGGACGCAGGGAATGAAGGAAAGCATCGAGAAGGGACTCGGCATCAAGGCATACGATATCTACGGTCTTACAGAGATCATCGGACCGGGAGTATCTATCAGCTGTGATGAAAACAACGGAATGCATGTACAGGAAGACTATTTCTATCCTGAGATCATAGATCCGAAGACACTGGAGCCGCTGCCTGACGGCGAGATCGGCGAGCTGGTATTCACGACGCTCGGCAAAGAAGGTTTCCCGATGATAAGATACAGAACGAGAGACCTCTGCTACCTCATGAGAGACAAGTGCGGATGCGGCAGAACTACCGTAAGAATGAGCAAGATACTGGGAAGAACAGACGATATGATGATCATCAGAGGAGTCAACGTATTCCCTTCACAGATAGAAGAAGTCATCTCCAAGTTCGAAGAGCTGACTATCAACTACATGATCTATGTGGGCAGAGAAAACAACAAGGATACCTTCGATCTTGAGGTAGAACTGGCTCCGGGACTTGCAATAGATAATATCAAGTTCATCGAAGAGCTGAGAGGAAGACTTGATCATGCTCTCAGAGATATGCTGGGAATAGGCTGCAAGGTGAAATTCCTCAATGAGGGAACGCTGCCTAGAAGCGAAGGAAAAGCCGTTAGAGTCAAAGATACGAGAGAGCTTCGAGGATGATCCGAGAAGACGCAGGGAGGAATTAAAATGTTGATTAAACAGATGTCAGTGTTCGTAGAGAACACAACAGGAAGACTGGCTGATCTTACTAAGATCTTAGCCGACAACGGGATCGATATCAAGGCGAGCACCATTGCCGATACGGTCGATTTCGGTATTTTAAGATGCATCGTTCCCGATCCGGAAAAGGCTACGGAAATTTTAAAGGAAGCAGGCTTTACGGCCAGCATCACGGAAGTCGTTGCGGTATCTCTTGAGGACAAGCCGGGCGGTCTCCACAAGGTGTTGAAGATATTATCAGAGGCGCAGATCGGCGTAGACTATATATATTCGACCATCAAATCGCAGGAGGATGAAGCTGTCATCATGATAAAGGTGGAAGACCCTGCCAAGGCAGTAGAAGTATTGACTACCAAGGGCGTGAAGCTTTTCACCACCAATGAGCTGATCTAGTCTGCGCTTGCTGTAGAAGGATGGAAGGAATACGAGGGAAATAATGAGTCTGGGAAGAAAGATAGTTTTGGTGATATGTCTTATAGTGTTTGTAGGCTCGGCGGGAGTTTTGCTGGATTATTTTATCAACGGCATGAGGGAGCAGGGCGCTTTTGACGACCTTGCAAAGCTCAAGACCGACAAAGCGGATCTCGTTACCGACAAGGGGACCGTAGTAGGAAATTACGTCGATCTCTATAATGCCAACAGCGATATAATAGGCTGGATAACCGTGGAGGATACCAATATAAATTACCCGGTAATGCAGACACAAAGCGACCCCGAATATTATCTCAGAAAGAACTTCAACAAGGAGGATGCCGTTTCGGGGACCCCGTTCATGGACGCGGCAAGCGACATCTTCATACCGACTTCGAATTTTCTCATTTACGGACATCATATGAAGAACGGCACCATGTTCCACGATCTTCTCGAGTATGAGGATAAGGAATTCTACGATGAGCATAAGACATTCAGGTTCGATACGATATATAAGGGCGGACAGGGAACTTATGCTGTCATCGCCGCGGGACATAGCCAGATATATCCCGAGGATTCGACGGAATTCAAGTATTATCAGTATGCCGGGATGACCTCCCAGTCGGATTTCAACGAATACATCAAGGGCGTCAAGGCCCTGTCGGAATACGATACGGGAGTCATGGCGGAGTACGGCGATCAGCTTGTGACCCTCTCCACATGCGCATACCATACGGAAAACGGCAGGTTTTTCATTGTTGGAAAGCGCATAGATGCGGGAGCACAGAAGCCCCAGTAGGAAGTCCGGAGCTCATATATATGGCCCGGCTGCAAAATTTCCAACCATTTTGAAAGGCGGAGTACGGGGCTACAATTTAATAAAAATGAAACAGCAGCTAACCGAGTCGGATGGGTAGCTGCTGTTTTGATTATAGGCGGTGTTTATCGCCCCATTCACACATACTGTCTAAAATGGGAATCAGAGATTTTCCGCGTTCTGTCAAACTATATTCTACTTTTGGAGGGATCTGTGGGTATTCCTTTCTGTGTACCAACTGATCCGCTTCCAATTCTTTCAAAGTGGAGCTAAGCGTTTTATAGGAGATTTCCCCGATATATTTTTTCATTTCATTAAAACGAACAATGCCGAATTCCATAAGGGTGTATAGGATCGTCATTTTATATTTCCCGTTGATCAGGGAAAGGGTATAGCTGAAACCGGTGGTTTCAAGGCTTTCTTGTGATATGCAGCGGTCGCCCATTTTTACACTCTCCTTTAGGTAAGTATATAACTTATATGTAAGTATCGCACTTAAAGGTACGTACTTGATTTATGTTTCATTCTGGCTATAATTATAATATCAATAGCAGGTAAAGTCAATTTTACAGTTATGGAAGCGTTGAGGACTGCAGCAATGTGTTGATACAAGGTTTCTTTGTATGGAAAAGAGCAGGAAACCGGGCGGAAATCAGCTGAATATCATACGTCATAAGAATTGCAATGAAATAAAAATATATTATCAAATATCAGGAGGAAATGATTATGGGTAAGAAAATTGTTATTCTGAATGGAAGCCCCCGTAAGAAGGGGAATACATCTGCTCTGGCTGCAGAATTTACAAGAGGTGCCAAAGAAGCAGGACATACAGTTACGGAATTTTTCCTTGACGGCATGGATATACATGGCTGCAAAGGTTGCTTTGGCGGCCATAGCAGCAGGGAATGTCCGTGCGTCCAAAAGGATGATATGGTGCAGATCTATGCGGCAGTCAGGGAATGTGATATGGTCGTGCTTGCGACACCTTTGTATTACTGGAATATGAGCGGTCAGATAAGGACGGCGGTTGACCGTCTGTTTGCTTTGGAGGAAGGAGACGGCAATCTGTTAAGAGGGCATGACCGTTCTTCGGCGCTTCTGATGGCGGCAGAGGGCCATGGATTTGAGGATGTCCTGACTTATTACGACCATCTTATGGAGCATCTGAACTGGAAAAATCTCGGCCATGTCCTTGCCGGAGGCAATGGAGCAGTTGGCGATATCGCCGGAAAACCGGAGCTGGAACAGGCATATGAGCTTGGGAAATCGATTCAGTAAATTCAAGAAAGGAAATGAATATCATGAAAAAAATAAATTTACCGCAGGCAGCAGGTCTGACATCTCCTAACCCTGTAACGCTTGTATGTACGCAAAAGCCGGATGGCTCTACAAATCTTGCCACCGTTTCATGGTGGACATATCTTTCATTTGATCCCAATATGATTGCTTATGCTATGGCGAAGACTTCTTATAGTGGGGAAATGGTGCGCAACAATAAGAAGGTTATCGTTACCGTTCCCGGTGCGGAAATTGCCGATGCGGTAATGGGATGTGGCAGTACTACAGGCCGCAATACGGATAAGGCATCCAAATTCGGGATCGAGCTTGTGGAGGTAGAAGGAAGCACTATCAAGATCCCTGCACACAGCCGCGTGGCAATCCAGTGCAATATGAAAGAATTCCATGAGGTAGGCGATCACTATCTGTATATCTGTGACGTGGAGCAGGTTTATGGTGATGAGGCTGAGGAAGCTTTGTTTGCATGGAACGGGTATGCAAAAGTGGCTCCTGCAAAGCAGGGGGAATAGAGCCAGAGCTTTTAGAGCCTACGCCTAAAGTCTGATGCAAAAAGTGTGACGGATAACTTGCGTCACACTTTTTTGTATTTCTGTGGTATGATAATTGAAAACCGCTTCCGATATAAAAAGGAATACATAAGATGGCAGATAAATTAAAACAAATAGGCGATACTCCGGTGAGCATAAGCGTATATTCCGTGGAGAAAACGCCCACAAATATGCACGATAAGGGAATACTGGAGATAATCTTCTGTATAAAAGGCAGCGTCAGGTTTTCATATGCGTACGAGGAATTCACACTTCATGCGGGAGAATACGTCTCGGTGGACGCCGACGCATATTATCTTTACGATGGAAAGGACAACGTATGCGTTTCCGTTTATTTCGACCTCAAACGCTATGAGGAACGCTTTCCGTTCATTTGCAGCAACCTGTTCATATGCGAGGGCTTTGCAGAGACCACGATGGAATATCCGACACCTCCCCACAGCAGACTCAAGGGAATGCTCATCGCCATGCTTAAGAGCCTTATGGAAAAGGGCGAAGAGAGGATCGTTGCGGATACGGCTGAGGAGATAATAGCGCTGTTCATAGAGAACTTCGACGTGTGCTTTTTTCATACGGATAAGCAGCTTGTAAACAGTGATATTTTGTATAAGATGCGCGAAATAAACGCTTACATGTATGATAATATGAGTGAAAAGCTCACGGTGGGCGATCTAGCGAAAAAGTTCAGCTTCACCGAAGGATACATGTCCGAGTATATGAGAAAGATAAGCATTGGATTCAGAGGGATGGTCAGCTATATAAGAGCAAACGCCTCCGAGCGGTATCTGTTGGATACGGACAAGACGATCCTGGAAATATCGGAGGAATGCGGTTTCTCCGATGTAAAGTATTACTATTCGGCTTTCAAGCGCTGGTACAAATGCACGCCGAAGCAGTTCAGGGAACAGTACGGAAGGGCCTCGGAGGAAAGGATCACATACCTGGAGCTTGAGGATGTGAGAACGCTTATAGACGATCTGCTGATCACACATTATATGGAAACATTCCTGCCTAAAGGGTAATCCGGAAAGTGTAAAACTAGCCTCTTTTGCTGTTTTCGTGCTGAAAAGCCATTAAATTTCGAAGAATCCTACCTTGATATCAGACAGAATGAAAGGTATTCTGACAATACGATGACAATTACAGCTCTATAGATATTGAAACGGAGGTAAAAATGTCCATGGAATACAGAAAGCTATTCTCACCGGTGAGCATAGGCAAATGTCGTATCAAGAACAGATTCGCCATGGCGCCTATGGGTCCCCTGGGTCTGGCAGACGCGGAAGGCGGCTTCAATCAGCGGGGAATAGATTATTACACAGAACGTGCAAAGGGCGGCACGGGTCTGATAATAACCGGAGTGACGTTCGTAGACAATCATGTTGAGGAACACGGCATGCCAAACTGCCCATGCTCTACACACAATCCCGTGCATTTCATAAGAACGGCCAGAGAGATGACGGAAAGGATACACGCATACGGCTCCAAAGTGTTCCTGCAGATGTCGGGAGGATTCGGCAGAGTGACGATCCCTACCAATCTGGGAGAATATCCGCCGGTGGCGCCGTCGGAGATACCTCACAGGTGGCTGGACAAGATGTGCCGGGAGCTGACTGTAGAAGAAATACATGAAATCGTTGAAAGATTCGGTGAAGGTGCATACAATGCCAAGCGTGCAGGCTTTGACGGAGTACAGATACATGCAGTCCATGAAGGATATCTCATCGACCAGTTCGCCATTTCGCTGTTCAACCATAGGACGGACGAATACGGCGGCAGCCTCGAAAACAGACTGCGCTTTGCAAGAGAGATCGTGGAGGAGATCAAGAGGACATGCGGCGAGGACTTCCCTGTAACGCTGAGATTCAGCCCTAAGAGTTTCATCAAGGATTATCGCGAGGGCGCTCTTCCGGGAGAGGAGTTCGAGGAAAAGGGCCGCGATCTCGAAGAAGGAAAGGAAGCCGCAAAGCTGCTGGTGGAATACGGCTACGATGCTCTCGACGTTGACGTAGGATCATACGATTCGTGGTGGTGGTCGCATCCGCCTATGTATCAGGCAAAGGGACTGTATATGCCGTATGCTAAGCTGGTGAAGGAGATAGTTGACGTCCCTGTCATATGCGCCGGAAGGATGGACGATCCCGATATGGCGGCAGCGGCAATAGAGGACGGCGTTACGGACATGATAAGTCTGGGAAGACCTTTGCTTGCAGATCCCGATTATGTCAACAAGCTGAGAGCCGGACAGAAGGACTACATAAGACCATGTCTCTCATGCCATGAGGGCTGCATGGGAAGGATACAGGAATACTCTGCCCTCAACTGCGCTGTGAATCCGCAGGCCTGCAGGGAAAGAGCTACGGCGTATAATCCTGTGTGCAAACCTAAGAAGGTGTTGATAGCAGGCGGCGGAGTGGCAGGCTGCGAGGCCGCAAGAGTCCTTGCCATAAGAGGGCATGAGCCTGTGATCTATGAAAAGAGTGAGAGACTTGGCGGCAATCTGATACCGGGAGGAGCACCGGATTTCAAGGAAGACGATCTGGCTCTCGTAAGCTGGTATGAAAACATGCTTAAGGCTCTCGATGTCACCGTTAACCTAGATAAGGCATTGACGAAGGAGGACATCCTTGCAAGCGATGCTGATGCAGTGATAATAGCTACAGGCTCCACGCCAAAGGTATTCTCCCTTGGAGACGATGATAAGGTATATACGGCTGCCGATGTACTGACGGAAGTGAAGGATCCGGGAGAAAAGACAGTGGTAATAGGCGGCGGACTGGTAGGATGCGAGACAGCTCTCTGGCTTGCTCAGAAGGGCAGGAACGTGACTATCGTCGAAGCCCTTGATAAGCCCCTTGCCATGAACGGACCGCTGTGCCATGCCAACAGCGAGATGCTGGAAAGACTTATCCCGTTCAATGATATAGAATGCGTGACAGGCGCCAAAGCCACAGCCTACAAGGATGGAGTACTGACGCTGGATACGGGAAGGACCATAGAGTGCGATTCCGTGATACTTTCCGTAGGCTACGGCTCCAACGATTCGTTATATGAAGAGCTGCAGTTTGATATCCCGGAGATATACCTGCTGGGAGATGCGAGACATGTAGCAAATATCATGTACGCCATCTGGGACGCATTTGAAGTTGCAAATCATATATAGTTTTCTGGCAATATACCAAGAAGCGCCCCTCGCCGGGATAGATAGCGGTGAGGGGCGCTTTGTGCGGTGGTGTATAGAGATATAGGAGATGTAATCTAATGAAAAAAGGAGCTATAAATAGCTCCTTAAAAAGTCGTGTTATTTTGGTGGGTGTGCCCCTTCCCACATTTCTTTTGACCCTTAGGGTGCGTAGCAGCACGATCTCTACTTCAAAATAACCATTCTTATTGTATATTTATGATACTATAATTATTCTTTTTTGTAAAGAATCTTATTATTATTCTTCTTTAACATCTTTTTCAGGTTTTTCTCTCTTAATCTATAAAATGTAATAACCGAGTTTTTATAATCCGGATGATTTGTGTCAACAGCAACCTTAACTACGACATTCAAGTTAGTATCAGGAAGCTTTTTTATGATAAAAACAGTCCCGCTGTTTTTACCGTCTTTTATCACCATATCCGGATCATTTGTCGCTTTTATTCCGTATTCTTCAAAAAGAGCATAATCGTTCGGATGCTTTTCTTTAATATGTCTGAGTCTTTCGCTTGTAACGATTATATCTTTGGTATACAGTTTACCAAACTCTTCCTCTATCTTATCGACTGCTCCGATTTTACCGAGTGATTTAAACTCTGGCCTTATTTGCTCGATATATTGTTTTGTTCGTTCATTTGATTTTTTCTCATTCATAGCCAATATGTCCTTTTCTGTTATCCTTCCATATCAAGCGGCAGCCCCTTATAAGGCACAAATGGAGATATCCACAGCTCAGGGACCTGCAGTTCAGCGAAGTTGAAGGATATGAAATGCTCAAGCTCCTCCTTTTTCGTTTGGATGTCGTAATATGTACTATCTTCGGAATCGCGTGCTATCAAGCGGAGCTTTTTTCTGTACTGATTCGGTGTCATACCGTTCCATCTTTTGAAGACCCGATAGTAGTACATCGGTGCGGAGAATCCCGATTCGTAGGCGATGTCGGAAATATTTTTATCGGTATTCAGCAGCAGCGCCGTAGCCTTGTATGATCTTATATCGTTGACGAATTTAGGGAAGCCCACAAAGGATGTTTTCTTGAAAAAGCGGGACAGATATTTGTAATTGAAATGGTAGATGTCGCACAGCTTTTCAAGGGTGATCTTCTGGGAACAGTTCTTGTCGATATATATTATTATGTTTTCAAATCTGTCTTTCATCTCGTCGGAGTAGTCGGTGGAGTTGGCGATGAAATAGAAATAGTGGAAGTGATCCAGCATCATCTTTATTATCTGCATGGCAAATCTCGTTACTATCTCCGTTATGGAAAGCTTGGGGTGCGGGAAGCAGTAGAAATACAGCATGGTCAGCAGCTGCCTCTTTCGATCCTGCAGCTCGGGCTGCTTTGACTGGGGTGTTGCAAGCGGTTCGCAGATGAAATATATATGTTCAAGATCCGGCTTGTTGAAAACGGGAGATCTCAAGTCGAAATAGAATGAGATCAGCAGATTCTCACCCTCACAGTTCAGGTAATGTATATCGAATGGGTCGCATGATACAATATCCCCCTCCTGCATCTCTATGGTCTGCAGTCTTGTGAATATGGTCACGGGACCTTTGAAGCAGTATATGATCTCAAGAAATCCTTCATGATGATGAGGTTTTTCCCTTGTTACGGAGTAAATGGAGATACCGACAGGAGTCCCCGGGATAAGCTCCGGTTTCAAATTGTATTTTGCCTGTTCTTTCATGGGCCTTCCTCCGACGTTTATATATAAATTTCCACTAAATTATACAAAAAACAGACGAAAAAGTACATATAATTATCTGAAAAATAAGAATAGAATTATTTTAACAAAATTCAGAAAGGATGTTGAGGATATGATATTTGCAGATACAGCATTGATAAACGGAAAGATATATTCTCCCGATAAAGACGGGAATGTGATAACAGGCGATACGATCCTGATAAAGGACGGACTCATATTGAAGACGGGAACGGAAGGAGAACTCAGATCGCAGATAGGCGATGAAACTAAAATCATCGACTGCGGCGGCAACACGATACTGCCGGGACTCTGCGACGCACACTGCCATCCTTCCATAGCCGCCAGCGCATACTCCGGATGCGATCTGTTCGGGATATACATACAGGACGGCGAAACTGAGGATCAGGTCATAGACAAGTACATGGAGAGACTCAGAAAATTTGCCGAGGAAAACCCGGGAGATGACCTTATCAGAGGAACAGGCTGGGTACTGGGGAATTTTATGGGAAGCAGAGTGCCCACCAGACACGATATCGATAAGATATGTCCCGACAGACCGGTAGTTCTCGAGTCATTCTGCCAGCATAATCTGTGGGTAAACACCAGGGCCATAGAACTGGCGGGAGTCGATGAGAATACACCTGATCCCATCGTGGGAAAGATATACAGAGAAGAAAACGGATACCCTCAGGGGATATTCAACGATCCTGAGGCCATGGAGCTGATCAAGGCCAATGTGCCGGGCTATGACTATTCCGTTGAAAAATACAAGGAGGCCATGCTTTTCTATCAGAAGGAATGCGCCAACAAATACGGTGTTACGCTGGTACAGGACTGCATGCACAGCGACAATGCCAGACAGGCCTTCAAGGAACTGGCGGAGGAAGGTAAGCTGACCATCAGGATCAGAGGCGTATACCTGCTGGAACCGGGAAAATCGGATCAGCAGCTTCCTGAATACATCGCGAGAAAGGGCAGCGATAATGCGGGAGACGATTTCAGGATAGACACGGTGAAGATGTTTGCAGAGGGCATGTTCTCGCTGATAGAGCCTTATGACAGGGCCTTCACATCGGAGAACGGACTGCCGGAGGATCATAACGAGCCCCTTTACTGGAGCGACGAAGAATTCACTGAGGCTGCCGCAAAGGCCATGGATGCAGGATTCAGCGTCCATGTACATGCTATGGGCGACAATGCCGTAAGACAGAGCGTGGACTGTCTGGCCAAAGCACAGCATATCACAGGAAAGAAGCTGCGTAATACCATAGCTCATCTGATGCTGGTGAGAGACGAGGACATGGATATCATGGCAGAGGAAGAGATCGTAGGAAACTGTCAGCCGAGATGGATGGTCTACGATTCGGATATAGCAGGAATGACGCCTATGGTAGGCGAGAAAAGGGCAAAGGCCGCTTATCCTCTAAGGGGACTTCTGGACAGAGGAGTCACCATTGCATTCGGAACGGATTTCCCTGTAACTCCGCCGCCTGACACCATGCATGAGATACAGTGCGCCATGACGCGAAGCGTTTTCCCTGACGCCCCGGACTATGAACAGTTCAAGGGCAGGGTGCTGGGAAATGAAAAGCCTGCCGCTTTGCATGAAGCCGTAAAGGCGCTGTCCTGGGGAGGCGCTTACCAGATGTTCCTTGAAGATATAACGGGAAGCATCGAGGAAGGAAAATCGGCAGATCTCGTTATCCTGGATTCGGACATCGAGGCAGCGCCTATAGACGAGATCTGCCATATCAAAGTCATAAAAACGATATTCAAGGGAGATATCGTATATGAAAAATAAATATTTTGTTTCACATCCAAAATCAAAAAAAGGAGGCAAATCATGGAAGGAAATAATGTAAACACTTCTACTCAAAACACAGAACTTAGACGTGTTCTGAAGCTGCCTACGCTTGTTGCACAGGGACTTGCATATCTCTGTCCGGCATGTGTACTGATGTACTACGGAATCATCAATGTTATTACCAATGGTCACTTCCCTTTTGCATTGATCGTTGCAGGCATAGCCATGACGCTTACTGCGCTCAGCTATGCCAAGATGTGCGGGAAATATCCCGTGGCGGGCTCCGTTTACAGTTATGTCATCAAATCCATCGGACCTAAGCTGGGGTTCTTATCGGGCTGGAGTCTGCTGCTGGATTACCTGCTGCTGCCGATGACGTGCTATCTGGGCTGCGGCCTTTACCTCAACATCCTGATACCGGCAGTTCCTGTATGGGGTTGAATCATCATCGCAGTAGTATTCGTAGCTGTCTGCAATTATGTAGGAGTAGGCGTTGCTGCATTTATCAACAACATCAACGTTATAGCTCCTATAATCGCACTGATAGTCACACTGATATGTATTATAAAATTCGTTGTAGGCGGAGGTGGCTCCGGGACACTGCTTTATATGGATGCAATCTACAATCCTGAGACTTTCAATTTCAGCTCTATTATGACCGGAGCAGCCATCATGGCCATCGTATTCGTAGGCTTCGACTCGGTAACTACATACGCTGAGGAGACGATAAATCCTGAGAAGAACATGCCGAGAGCGGTCATACTGATCTGCGTGGGCGCGGCCATCGAGTTTTTCATCGTAGCATACTTCATGAACTGCGGATGGCCGTATGAACCGGGCGCTATCTCTAACCCTGATACAGCTATCACCGAGTTCAACGTTCATATCGGTATTGCATGGATGAACAGCATATTCATCGTCATCAACACTCTGGCAAGTCTGGGCTGCTGTATCGCAGGACAGGGAGCTACCGCAAGGATACTGCTGGGAATGGGCAGAGACGGGTTCCTTCCTAAGAAGTTCTTCGGATATGTACATCCTAGATTCCAGACTCCGTCAAAGAACGTTTTGCTGACAGCTGCTGTAGGCCTTACCGCAGTTATTTTCCAGGACAGCCTGACTAATGCAATGTCGCTTGTAAGCTTCGGAGCACTCACGGGATTTATCCTCACCAATATCTGCGTAGTCATGAGATTCTGGGTAAAGGATAAGGAAAGATCGGGAGCTGCAGTATTCAAGTACCTGATAATCCCTATCATCGCAGCGGCCATATGCGTATACCTGTGGCTCAGCCTGCCGATGCTGGCAAAGATCGTAGGCTTCTCATGGATAGCAATAGGTCTTATCGTTCTGGCTATCAAGACAAAGGGCTTCAAGGAGCTTCCGCCGGAGCTGAATCTGTAATAACATACTGCTATAAATTATATATGCATTGACATTTTCGTGTTAAAAACCATCTGAATAACAATAAAAAGACGTTGTCTCCCCCGGAAACGGGGGAGTATCATTAGGGCATAAATTTATAGGAGGTGCGAAAATGGACAATCAAAAATCGCAACAGGGAGAATTTAAAAAAGTTCTCGGATTAGGGTCATTGGTTATATTCGGACTGGCGTATATGGCTCCTACGGTAGTGTTCAACTATTACGGGCCATTATCGGTGGCCTCCAACGGAATGTATCCGACTTGCTTCGTTATTACGGCAATAGCAATGTTCTTCACGGCATTCAGCTATGCTAATATGTCGAGAGAGTTCCAGAAATCGGGCTCGGCATATGTTTATGTACAGCAATCATTAAATCCTCATTTTGGATTCGCAGCAGGTTGGGTAATGCTTCTTGACTATCTGCTTTTGCCTATGATATGTATATTGTGTGTCGCTATATACATGGAGACATATGTACCGGCAGTTCCTGCATGGGCATGGGTTATCATACTGGTAGTTCTGCTGTTCATCATCAATGCAATGGGGATCAGTATGGCAGCCAAGGTGGATACCATCATCGTAATAGCGCAGCTTGCTATGATGGCTTTGTTTATCGTGGTAGGTATCATTACCATCGTTAATGGCGGCATCGATGGGACAGCAAAGGGCCTTGTGGATGGCTCGGCATTCTATAATCCGGATGTGTTTGAGCTTAGACTGATACTCTATCCGGCAGCGATACTCTGTGTATCATTCCTGGGATTCGATGCAGTTTCCACATTATCCGAGGAAGCAAAGAATCCTGTAAAGGATATTCCAAAGGCTATCGTACTTGTATGTCTGGGCGCGGGACTTGTATTTACGCTTATTGCATACATAGCGCAGGCAATGTGGCCTGTAGGATATCAGCAGCTTCAGGATCCTGATTCCGGTATATTCGAATTGCTGGCAAAGATACAGATGGTTCCGCATATGGATATCATGTTTCTGGTAGTAGATAACATCGGAAGCGTAGCATGTGCATTGTCAGGGCAGGCAGCGGTTATTCGTATCATGTATAACATGGGACGGGACAATATCCTGCCAAAGAAGATATTCGGACAGATGAGCAGCAAGGGCGTACCGTTCTATAACTTGATAATCGTAGGATTTGTGGGACTTGTGGCACTGTTCTTCACAGATAATATACTGGGCGGTGTTGAGCTTGTAAGTTTCGGAGCCATCACGGGATTTATACTGGTGAATATTTCGGTTCCGGTATACTTCCTGAAAAAGAAAGGTGAGCGTGGCGGCAAGGCTATGTTCAATTATGCTGTGCTGCCGATAATAGCAACGGCTATCTGCATATATCTGTGGTTCAACATGGCGACCACGGCTAAGATAATCGGTATTATCTGGCTGGCTGTAGGTATTATTATTCTGGCAATCAAAACCAGAGGATTCAGGCAGCTTCCGCCGGAAATGGATATAGAATAGATAAGTTAGATCAACAAATAAGTAACCTGCAGGAAAGGGCGGCAAAGACGATGAATGTATTCAAAAATGCTAAAATCTATACGATGAATGATGCGGCGCCTATGGCCGACACCATCGTGACAGAAGGAAAGAAAATCATTTATGTGGGAGATGCGAAAGGGGCAGAGGAGCATATTGCAGCCGGAGCGGAGATCCGCGATATGGCGGGCAGGACTATACTGCCCGGTATCATAGACAGCCATATCCATCCGGGTATGTGTTCCAGGAGCACATGGCACGTTAGGCTGCCATGGACCGAAGACGCGTGCGAGGTGCTGGATTTTGTAAGAAAATACGGACAGGAGCATCCCAGAGAGGAACTTCCATTCATATATTTCGAATACTATCCGACTTCAATGTTCGATGAAAACGGTCCGACAAAGGAGCTTCTGGACGAAGCCATATCCGACAGACCTGTACTCTGTCAGGACTTCGGCGAGCATCTCTGCTGGGTCAACTCAAAGATGCTGGAGCTTCTGGGCGTGGATAAGGACACTCCCGATCCCAGCAAGCTGGAGGTTTTCGTAAGAGACGAAGAAGGGAATCCTACGGGCTGGGTCAAGGAAATGGCATGGGTGCACTTTGCAGACAATATGTTCAGGGCCATCGGCTGGCAGCCGCCTGAGGACCTTTCGGAGGAAAGGATGAAGCCGTTCTTTGAACTCATGAGGGAAAGTGGCATAACTGCTCTCTTCGATGCACTCATCGAAACAGATGAGCAGATAGAGACCGTGTACAACATGGACAAGGCAGGAAAGCTCTTTACATATTACGATGCAGCCGTGAGATTCTGGAAATACGAAGACCTGCCGGAAAAGATCGAAAAGCTCAAGGAATACAAAAAGCTCTACGAAACGGAGCATATCAAATTCAACACAATGAAGCTGTTCCTTGACGGTACCAACGAGAGCGGCAACAGCGCGTCTTTGCATGAGCACATCAACGATCCCGGCAATTACGGCGAGATCATGATGGAGACGGAGGAGCTGACAAAATGCTATGTTCTCTGCAACCGCGAGGGGCTGGATCTGCATATCCACATGGTGGGAGACAGAGCTTTCAGAGTAGGCTGCGATGCGGTGGAGGCCGCCCGGAAAATCGCCGCGCAAAACGGAGAGCCGTGGGTATGTCAG
>JAETSS010000273.1 GCA_021769545.1 Eubacterium sp. | reverse complement strand
GATAGTAGAGGATGCGCTGATCCGTATAAATACCGTTCTTGATATGAAGCCGCTGGATCAGCCGGCTGAGCCTGCAAAGCCCGCAGACGGATCGGTAAGGCTAAGAGATGTCACATACAGCTACGATGGCAAAAACAATGCGCTTGATCACGTTTCACTGGACATAGAAGCGGGGCAGACAGTAGCGTTCGTAGGACCATCAGGCGGAGGCAAGACGACTCTTGCCAATATCATATCGAGATTTTTCGACCCACAGAGCGGTTCTGTCAGCATCGGTGGAGTCGATGTGAAAAAAATAGAAAAGGAAGAGCTGATGAACCATATTTCCTTCGTCTTTCAAAACAGCAGGCTGGTAAAAGACACCATACTCAACAACGTGCTTATGGGCCGTCCGCATGCAGGCTATTATGAAGCCATGGCAGCTTTGGAAGCGGCACAGTGCATGGATATCATAGGGAAATTCCCGGAGGGAGTCGATACCGTAATAGGAACACGGGGAGTTTTCCTTTCCGGCGGTGAACAGCAGAGAATTGCAATAGCCAGAGCGCTGCTGAAGGACTCGCCCGTTATCATACTGGACGAAGCTACGGCATTTGCAGATCCCGATAACGAGCACAAGGTGCAGCAGGCGTTCTCAAAGCTGACAGAGGGCAAGACAGTGATAATAATAGCACACAGATTGTCCACGGTAGTCGATGCAGATCGCATATTCGTCCTGCGTGACGGGCAGCTCGCCGAAGCAGGCAGTCACGAGGAGCTTTTGGAAAGCGGTGGGCTGTATCAGACCATGTGGAAGGATTATATGACCTCGGTAGACTGGAAGGTACAGAAAAAGGAGGTAACGGCATGATAGAGAAATTACAGAAAAAATATGCTTTGTCGAGACAGGGCGCAAAGGATCTCGTAAAGGGCTGCTTCGCCTGCCTTTTCCAGAACCTTGCCTTCATGTTTCCCGTAGGGCTGCTTTACAAACTCATATGCGATATAACGGCCGGAGATGCTGCAGGCGGCAGTCGTGCCTTCTATATTACCGGCTGCGTCATATGCATGGGTTTGATAATGCTAACCACATGGGTGCAGTACAACGCTACTTATTTCGCGACTTACGTGGAAAGTGGAGTGCGCAGAATTTCACTGGCGGAGAAGCTGAGAAAGATACCGCTTTCGTATTTCGGGAAAAAGGATCTTGCGGATCTGACCAGCACGATAATGGCGGACTGCACATTTCTGGAACAGGCTTTTTCTCATTTCATACCTGAGCTGGCAGGTTCCGTGCTGTCGACGATACTGATAGCCGTATGCCTGTTTGTCTTTGACTGGAAACTGGCGCTGGCGGCGCTTTGGGTATTGCCTGTGTCATTTGCCATAGTTCTGCTTTCCTCGAGAGTGCAGGAAAGCCTCAACAGGCGGCAGATGGACGCCAAGATGGCCTGTGCCGACGGCATACAGGAATGCATAGAAACGGTTAGAGACCTCAAGGCAAACAATGCGGAAGCCGGATATCTCAGAGGTCTTAAGACAAAGATACGTGCGGTGGAAAAGCGAGCCGTCATATCGGAGCTGGGAACGGCGGTGTTCGTGGTTTCCGCAACCCTTGTACTTAAGCTGGGCATAGCCACGGTGGCGCTGGCAGGCTCTGTGATGCTGGTAAAGGGTTCCGTCGATATATTGACGTTCTTCATGTATCTGCTGGTGGTATCGCGCCTTTACGATCCACTGCAGAGCGCTCTGCAAAACCTTGCGGCCATAATATCGGCGAAGACCAACATAGCCAGAATGAATGAGATCTTCGATCATCCGGTGCAGGAGGGAACCGAGCAGCTTTCAAACGATGGATATGATATCGCATTCGAGCACGTCGATTTCGCATACGATGACGGAGAGCCTGTCCTAAAGGATGTGTCCTTTACGGCAGAGCAGGGCGAGGTAACTGCGCTGGTAGGTCCTTCGGGAGGCGGAAAGACAACTGCGTCGCG
>JAETSS010000272.1 GCA_021769545.1 Eubacterium sp. | reverse complement strand
CATCGCAGATCGTATATGCCGACGCCGACGATCCTATGGAGATCGGCGCAAACATTCCGGGCAACATCATCAAGGTGCTGATCAACGAAGGCGACACGGTGGAGGAAAAGCAGCCGATCGCAGTTATCGAAGCCATGAAGATGGAGACTAATATCCTGGCTCCTGTAAAGGGTGAAGTCGATAAGATATACATCAAGGAAGGCCAGCAGGTAAAGGCAGGAGAGCTTATCGCTAAGCTTAAATAGCAGCGGTAACGGTACAGGAAGGAGCAAAGATTATGGGCAACGGTATAATAGGCAAGATCCTATACTTCTGGATATTTATTCTTGGAGGTCTGTTCTTTGCCAGGATCCTTGGATTTGCCAAAGACGATAAGACGATGATAATATTCCTTATAGCTCTGGCTGTAGTATATATAGTTTTTCAGATCGCAAGAGCTATGGGCAAAAAGAAGTCCGCGGAAAAGGCGGAGGCCAACAGGCCGCCTGTAAGAAAGGGACAGTCCAATAAGAGAAAAAAGAGATAGCCTGTAAGGCTCCTCGATAAAGAATACAAAACACCTCGCATATATTGATGATTTCGGCAGAAAATAATATCAAAATTATGCGAGGTTTTTTTATGGATAAATACAATGAACTCATTAAGGAAATGAAACGTAGAGTGCCGGTGGGAGAGAGCTTCGACCTGCTGGAGAGAAAGCTCAATATAGGCGGAAAGGCCGCTTCGATGTTTTTCGTGGACGGTCTCGTTGACGGAGGTATGATGCAGAGAGTCATATTCAGCCTGTTTTCGCTTAAGCCGCAGCAGGTTGAGAGCGCCGGGACCGCTCAGGAATTTATCGAGACCGGCATGCCGTTTCTCGATACCATGGTGCTTAAGGATCTGGATCAGGCCATAAAGTTTATGTATTCGGGACTGGTGCCGCTGTTTATCTCGGGATACAGCGAGATCATCATCATAGACTGCAGATCTTATCCGCTGAGAGGGATAGAAGAGCCGTCAAAGGAGCAGAGCCTGAGAGGATCAAAGGACGGCTTCGTCGAATCCATGATGACTAATATCGCCCTGATAAGGCGGCGCATCAGAGACAACGATCTGATCTTCAAGATCTTCACCATAGGGAAGGTTACGAAAACCGATGTATCGGTGGCGTATATGAAGAACAAGGCAGACATGGGAATGGTGAAAAAGCTTTCGGACAGTCTTGCAGACATGGAGATAAACGGGCTTACGGTAACGGAGCAGACGCTGGTGGAAAAGCTGGTGGGAAAGAAGCTGGGTAAGCTGAATCCCTTCCCTAAGGTCAGATATACCCAGAGACCTGATATCATAGCGGCCCACGTGGAGGAAGGCAAGATCGCCGTCATCGTGGACAATTCACCCACCGTCATACTGATACCTGCAGGCATCTTCGATTTCGTACAGGACGTGGACGACTATTATTTCCCGATGCTCACGGGCAACTATTTCAGGACCTTGAGGATCGCCAATATCCTGGTGATACTGTTCGCTACGCCCCTCTATCTGCTGTTTGCAGAAGGGGACATACCGGTGCATGACGCCATTAAATTCTTCATAACGGAGGAAGACTTTGCCATAAGCATATTCTGGCAGTTCATATTGCTGGAGATAGCCATAGACGGCTTGAAGCTGGCGTCTCTCAATACGCCTGAGTCCCTGGGGATGTCGCTGTCGGTGATAGGGGCGTTGATACTGGGAGAGTTTTCTGTATCGTCGGGCTGGTTCGTTCCCCAGACGATACTGTGTATGGCGGTGGTGGCCCTTGCCAGCTTCATACAGCCAAGCATAGAGCTGGGATATGCCATTAAATTCGTAAGAGTGCTGATGCTGATAGGAGCGCATTTCCTGGGGTGGCCGGGCATCGTGGCGGCCCTGGTGCTTTCGCTGATAGTAATGGCGACTACCAAGACCCTTGTGGGGACATCGTATCTGTATCCGGTGATACCGTGGGACGGA
>JAETSS010000271.1 GCA_021769545.1 Eubacterium sp. | reverse complement strand
ACTGCTCCGAGACCTACGTTGTATCCACCCCAGGCTATTCCTACGCCCTTCTTGATGGAACCGTCCGAAGAAGCGTTATATTCGTCTGCAGCCTTGACAGCTTCATCGTAATGAGGCTTAAGCTTATCCATCATCTCTTCCATAGGATAGTGGAGGAACGGATACTGGTTCAGGTTGTCCTGTCCCGGTCTTGCTATATTCTTATATCTGAATTCGAACGGATCCATTCCTGCCTTTTCAGCCAGCATATCTACCAGCGCTTCCGAGCATGTGAATGCCTGAGGCGCACCGTATCCTCTGTATGCAGTACCGAAGGAGTGGTTCGTATACGCAACTCTTGAAAGTCCTACTGCATTTGGCATGTAATAAGGGTAGAACATGAATCTCGATATCTTGGTAAGCTTGTCATCGCCCAGTTCTGTGAACGGACCATGATCCAGTCCTGCTTCGAATTCACCTGCAACGAACTTACCGTCCTTGTCGCAGGCAAGCTTAGCGTTGAAGTAGGTCGGTGAACGCTTACCGGATACTGCCATGAACTGACCGTAATCCATGGAAAGTGAGCAAGGCATTCCTGTAACCTTGGTTGCTATTCCTACCATGGAATATGTATGAGCACTCATTGCCCATCCGAAGGATCCGCCTGTAGGGTTTTCGATAACTCTGAGCTTTTCAACAGGTATGCCGATGGCTTCTGCCATATCGTCTCTGTCGAAGTACAGCGTCATGGTCTTGCAGTGTACGCAAAGGTTGTCGTCTTCATCGTAATAGGCCTGCATAACGTCACCTTCTATTGACATATGCGGCTCTCTCGATGAATAGAAGGAGCCTTCTACGGAGTATTCCGCATCTTCTATGATATCCGGAACATGCTCGTGGTCTCCCTTGAGGACAGGAAGCTCTGAATAGATGTTAGGTCCATAGGTGTCAGGCATCCAGTCGTGTATCTTCTCTGCATCAGGAGTAACTGCTTCCAGATAAGAAAGATACTCAGGCAGCGGTTCAAGCTCTACCTTAACGGCTTTGGCTGCTGCTTCCGCATGTGCTCTCGTATCGGCACATACCAATGCAACTACATCACCGTAATAGAGGATCTTATCTTCCGCCAGAATGTGATGAGCCTGCTGCAGCTCTACTGTTCTTGCGGAGAATCCGTAGGTCATCAGCTTGTTTGCATCCTTTACATCCTCGTATGTAATGACTTTTACTACGCCCGGCATCTTCTCGGCTTCGCTGTAGTCGATATTTACTATCTTGGCGTGACTGTACTTTCTAGGCTGTACCAGAGCTACCTTGAGAGTCTCTGCAGGCATATGGAGCTCTATATCATCGCCGTAATCGCATACACCGCATGCCTTAGCCATAGCGTTAGGTCTGATAAGCGGCTTGCCGTAGAAATTGCCGATATCCTTTGACCAGTCATAAGTGATATCTTCAAATGTCTTTTCTCCGCGGAGGATAGCTGCCGCTTCCATTACAGCGTCTACGATATGCTTATAGCCTGTGCATCTGCACACGTTTCTGTGCTTCTGGAACCAGTCTCTCACTTCTTCTCTAGTAGGATCATCGTTTTCCTGCAGGAGCTGATAAGCGGAAACGATAAAGCCCGGAACGCAGAAACCGCACTGTACAGCGCCCATATGTACCCATGCATACTGCAGCGGATGTGGATGAAGAACAGTACCGATACCTTCGATGGTGGTAACGGAGCTGTATTCCTCTACGTTCTTGATCTTTTTAGTACATGAACGTATCACTTTGCCGTCCAGAATAACCGAACATGCTCCGCAAACACCTGTACCGCAGCCAACTTTTGTGCCGGTAAGGCCAAGACGTCGAAGTACGGACGCCAGCGTATCCTTTTCGGGATCGCAGATGAACATACGGTCAGCACCGTTGATGTTCAGTGTCATTTTTTTCAAATTCATAATAATTGCCTCCGATTTCACAACAATACTTTAACTGCACAACATTAAA
>JAETSS010000270.1 GCA_021769545.1 Eubacterium sp. | reverse complement strand
AAGTCTCGCATTCTTATCGCGGCCTACGAGCCGTGCTATCTGACCGTACGTCGCAACACAGCCCTCGGGTATCTCTTCCACTACCGAAAGGATCTCATACAGCAGATCTTCATCCATCATACGCTTCATTATATCGCTTCTCTGATGTCTCTGACGTATCCGTACACGAACTTGAACAGCCTTACTACATTGCCGGAAAAGCTGCTTTCTTCTTCCATAGTAGTGTCATCGATGTATAAATCTACGATCTCTTCGGCTTTTTTGATCGCTCCCGACTGAGCCATGTCGAGGGCAAATTCATCCTGATCTCTGATGGCTGCTATGGCAACTATACAGCATGCCGCCAGCTTCACCTTGAGAGAATGCTCTTCATTCATATCGCCTTCGATATCGTCATATCTTTTCTGCAGTCCGTCATAGACTTTTATCCATTTTTCCGCGACCTCTTCGAATGTCCTCTTGGCGATGCTGTCCCTGTATTCGCTGCGGCAGGCTTCATGATCGTGCTTTGCCGATACCTTCCATATGAAGTATTCCAGTATGGAAAATACACAGACTTCATGTACTCCGTATTCTATATGATCCAGACCTTCAAAAGGCGGAACATTGAAAAAATCCTCTATATCATTGTACAGACTGTAAAAAACACCGTCGCCGCTGTTATCTCTTATGAATCTATCGAATTCAGCCTTGATGGAATCCGATTCTTCTGCGAGAGCATCCACGTCATAAGGCTTTTTCTCCCCGCTCTTTATCAGTTCGTTGTAAAAAGCAGTGCACTTTTCCACCGTCTCCGGCTTGAAATCCTTCGTCAGCCTTTTAAGATCGATAACTTCCTCTGCGATCTGTCCTCTCGTCAGTTCTCTCGTCTCTCCCGTGCAGATCCTCTGCATCTCCATTGCAACTTCATAATTCATATATTTTCCTCTTCCTCCTGTTCTCATATTCAACTCATTTATTTATAGTAAGCTGGGTGATAGATCCACGGCATCATTTCATGACCTGTTCCACGACCTTAAGATGAAATATATCGTGCAGCAACTCCTTTTCACGCTCCGCCGAGATGTTTTCTTCTATGATATGTTCGACTCCGCCGATCTCTTTCAGAAAATTTCCCGAGCGGATCCCATAGAACACCCCGTCTATATGGAGCGATACCTTTACGAATTTATTTATAGCGGAATCCTTATGATTTTCCGCAAAAAATGTCGCCGCTGCAAAGTCCTGATCTATACATGGGTCCTCCGGGAAACCGATTTTCTTCCGCCAGCCCAGCTCCGGCCTTTCCTGCCACATGAGCCATCCGAAAAATCCGTCCCTCGTCAGCTTATACCGACATTCACCATCCGACTGCTCGAGACCTTCCTCAAGCTTTATCGGAATGCGGTGATGCTCGTAATTGAAGCCCACATCCGTTAAATACCTGTCTTCGCCTATGGTCACAGCTATGATACGATGGCTCCTCGCCTGTATCGGTCTCGTCTTTGCGATTATCCTTGACGAATAGCTTACGACCTCATATCCCAAAGAAGCCAGCAGCCAGTTGTAAAGGGTATTGAGCTCGGAGCATACGCCGCCCCGTTTATTTACGATGATCTTCTCAAACAGCCTTTCTCTGTCAAGGGAAACCGGCCGGCCTGCGATAATATCGAGATTTTCAAAGGGGATCGTGCTTATATGTCTGCGCTGCAGCTCCGTAAGGAACTCGAGATCAGGCTCCGCCCGCCTCTGCAGCCCCAGCCTTTCCATATACATATCTATTTCTTTATCGGTCATATACCTTCCGTTTATCTTCTCGTAGATCGTCCACATGCTGCCATCTCCTATGCGCCGCAAAGCCTTTGTTTCTAATGCTCGTCCTATATACTATAGCAAAAATTGCGCTTTCCAGCAAGAGGCTAAGTATATTGGAAATCAACAGTATATGGCAGTATACGGATGTGGAAAGGAGACCTATGGAACGGCAAAGCGATGCGAAGTATATGTCGTGAAGGAACA
>JAETSS010000269.1 GCA_021769545.1 Eubacterium sp. | reverse complement strand
TTTTCATATTACTGCTCCTTTGCTTCTTCTGCTGCCCATATGCTATTGAAAATATAGATAGCATATCATAATAAAAAGGCGGACAGAAATGCCCGCCTGAAATCCAGCTTCATTTATTTGTGAAGGTATGCTCTTATAAGTTCCTCGACTAAATCATCTCTTTCTATTCTGCCCATAACGTTTCTTGCGTTATTGTGGCTTGTGATATAGGAAGGATCTCCTGATAAGATATACCCTACCATCTGGTCTATAGCGTTATAACCTCTCTCTTCCAAGGCATCATATACTATATTTAAAATTTCTTCAATGGTTCTCTGTTCAACTCTATCGAAATTATCATACATTCTAGTTTGTCTATCCATCATATAACCTCCATTATCTATATACTGGAATTATAACATTTACTGCCACGCAATTACAAGGGCAAAAGAATAATTACACAAAATTATCACATGGATTTAACTTTTTTTGCCTTTTGACCGGTTTTATGTCTACAGTAGCTCCTCGGCCTTGGCAAATGCGTCGTTTATCTTCGTTATATCCTTGGCTCCTGCCTGTGCCATGTCGGCTTTTCCGCCACCGCCGCCGCCTGCTGCTGCTGCGATCTGCTTGATCATCTTGCCGGCGTGGAGTCCGTTTTCAACAAGGTCGTCTGTCAGAGATACGAGGAATGTCACCTTTCCGCCGGAAACGGATGCGAATACCATGGCAACACCTTTGTTTTCCGCCTTAATCTTGTCCGACAGCTCTCTGAGGTCATTGATGTTATAATCATCGAACTGTTTTGCGATGAGTTTTACGCCGTTTATTTCCTTAGCGTCATCCACCAGACTGTCAAGGCCCTTATCCATTTCAGCCTTTTTAAGCTCGTCGATCTCCTTTTTAAGACTCTTGACTTCATCCAGTAAAGCTGCTGAACGGTCAGTCATGTTGTCTCTGTTTGACTTGAGTGCTTCGGCAGTGTCGTTTATGAGTTCTTCGCTCTCATTGAACCTCTTGAGTATTCCCTGCCCTGTCACGGCTTCTATTCGTCTTACACCTGAAGCTACGCCTGATTCGCTCAGGATCTTGAAAGCTCCGATCTGGCCGATATTCTTTACATGAGTTCCTCCGCAGAGCTCCTTGCTGTAGTTGCCTATTGAAACCACTCTTACGGTATCGCCGTATTTTTCTCCGAACAGCGCTGTAGCACCCTCTTTGAATGCTTCTTTGACCGGCATTACCCTGGTTTCGACGTCTATAAAGTGGCTGATCTTGTCGTTTACGATATCCTCTACTCTGGCCACATCTTCATCGGTCATCGCCTGGAAGTGGTTGAAGTCGAATCTCAGTCCGTCCTTTGTAACAGATGATCCTGCCTGCTTTACATGATCGCCCAGAACTTCTCTGAGTGCTCTGTGAAGCAGATGTGTAGCCGTATGGTTAGCGGATGTCATGTTTCTTGTCGGAGCGTGAGGCATGCATGTCACCTCTTCGCCTATTCTCAGCTGGCCCTTTTTAACGATGATCTTATGTGCGAATACGTTCTGGAACTTGAGGACCTCTGTGACCTCGGCTGCAAAGTTATCGTTATATATGATACCCGTATCGTATATCTGTCCGCCGCTTTCGGCATAGAACGGAGTCTTATCGAGAGCGATCCTGCATACATCGCCTTCCTTGACGGATTCAAGTGGCTTCTGATCCCAGAACATGGACTTGACAGTGCTGTTTTGAACCATCGTATCATATCCGGTAAATTCCGTCTCTCCTTCAAGTGCAAAGCTTGCAGCTGCTTCCTTCCAGCCGGCGCCCTCCATCTCCTGTTCTACCTGTGAGCGTTTTTTCTGCTCCGCCATAGCGGCTTCGAAGCCTTCTATGTCTACGGTATATCCGGATTCTTCGATGATCTCTCTTGTAAGATCGATAGGGAATCCATATGTGTCATGGAGCTTGAAGGCTTTTTCACCGTCCAGCACCTTTTCGCCTGACGCCTTCATTTCCTCTATGTGTCCGTTGA
>JAETSS010000268.1 GCA_021769545.1 Eubacterium sp. | reverse complement strand
GGGGTGCATATTGAGCATCGATATCCTCTAAGAGTTCATAGATCGCCTGTGCCATGGACAGTTCCGGATTATCTAGCTGACCGCCGTCCTGACTATTGAATTCTTCATCAAAGAATGTATAGTCATAACCGTCATCACAGGTCTGGATCGCCAGATAACGAATATCGTCGTCCTTTATCATAAGGCCGATCTGTTCGTTGTCAGGGGCGCTTTCGATCAATGCCTCGATGCCGCCGCAGATATCTGCTTTCAGCATTTCACTGACTTCGGCATAGGTCAATGTAGTTTCGACCGTTTCGTCCAAATGGGGAACGGGCGTAGGATCTGGTATTATCCTTGGCTGTGCCGGTACGACAGTCCCGATCACAAAGGGCTGCAGCAGCAGTCTATTGGTCGGGTTATCGATATACGGCGCATCATGTTCAATGGGTAATAACAGATCACGGATGATTCTGATCCCGTCTTTTTCCGCTTGGAGCGCTGCCTGCCAGTCGCTGAGAAAGATATCCATCTCATCGATCTTCTGGATATGGGTTGCACCATTGCCATAATCACTGCAGCAACATATATAGTAGCCGTGTTCTGCGTCTGTGCGTTTGACGCCATATTTTATAGCTTCCTGTATTAATTCTTCTGTTATTCTTTTCATTATTTTAGCCCTCCATCTTAATTAGAACTCTGGTTTTCACGCAGGTCCGTGATACTCATGGTATCCCAGCAGAATGCAAGGTCTGCGGGAAAATTAGGGCTAAAATAATCTTCACTACAGCCGATGTTTTCGACTGTACATTTCGTTCTTTTGAATTGTGCTTCCAAATCTTCGGCAGTGATCCCGTCTGCTTCCTTGCCGGTAAGCATTTCTTCCAGAATAGCTTTTAATTGATCGGGTTGTTTATTTACTACCCGACAGAAAGCAAAGTCCATTCCGAAGCTGGAGGTGACTTTTAATACTGTCCCGGGCACAGGGATCGCTCTTGCCATGCGGCTTAAGAGCTCCTTCGCTGTCTGTACAGCATGAGTATTGTCCCGTTGTGTTTTACCGCAGTCATCGATAAACATCTGCAGGTAGTTATACAGGGGATCTAACTTCCCGGACAGGATCAAACCTTCCAGATCAGCGGCAGAATTCGTTGTAAGGATCTCATGGACACGATCTTTAAAATCAGGAACATGACTCGTACCATGATCCATAATATCTGCACACAGTCGGGTTACCTCTGCCTGTTTTTTACGCAGGATAGTGGTAAACAGATCGACCAGTCCGGTATGGCTGTTCAGATAGATCTGCTCATCGTAGAAATTGCTGGCTAAAGTAGGGAAGGTATCCGCCCAGACTTTGTTTTCGGCGCTGATCCGTCCGTCTAACATGTGTTTCTGGATGTAATAAACCAGTACCCATACGACGCGGTCATAGCCAAAAATACGCAGGGCGGGATAGATGCAATCCTTACTCAGGCTCCAGCGGTCCACATTATAGTGTTCCTGAATGAGCTGTTCGATTTTTGTAGCACATCTTTGGTTAATCTTCATTGATCGTCTGAAGTCTTCCACTTCATTATGTCGCACAGCATAAACGAAGTTATGGGGGTATACGTAGAACACATGGTCCTTGGGGACCTCATGCTTCAGACTTACTTCTTCGGGAGGGTCTTCCTCGCACATCAGGATACCATTGCCGCATACGACCCATTGAATGGGTTTACGGTACATGGCTTGGTATTTTTTGACCTGTTCCTCGGTCAGTGAGATGAAATCACTTTCATCGATACCGATCACAAGGAATGTACCCTGGAGGATATCGTACAGATTACCGTCGGCGTCGAATAAGCCTCTGTTTCGGGGCAATCCTTTTAATTTACCTTCCTCGTTACAAAGGATGGCAACAGGATCCTCGAAGCAATAGACCGGCTCGATAAACCCGCCAACTTCCGCTTGCAGCGATTCCAGGGTGTGGTCGATCGTTTTGACATAGGCCGATTTGCCGGGCTCTACGATCAAAACTGTGAGTTGATCTTTCTTTTGCATAGTTCAACAC
>JAETSS010000267.1 GCA_021769545.1 Eubacterium sp. | reverse complement strand
CAATATCAATACAAAATATGTATTCGAAAACAAACAGATCCGGCTGAAAGGAAGAGCCGGCGACGGTACAGCCGCGCTGTCATGCGTCACAACCGATATAGCCGAAGCTGTAAAGGATGCAGAGATCATTTTCCTGCCTCTTCCGGCCTTCGCACAGGAGCATTATGCAGACGCTCTGGCAGAGGTCGTCGAAGACGGCCAGATCATCGTATTGACGCCGGGCAATTTAGGCTCCCTTGTTTTTAAAAAGCGTTTTATGGAAAAAGGCGTAAAAGCAGACGTGACATTCTGTGAAACGGCTACCCTCAACTACGATGCCAGGATCCTTGAGCCGGGTCATGTCTACGTCTATGACAGGAATTATGAGATCAAGTGCGGGGTCCTTCCCGCCTCGAGATCCGAAGATGTATATGAGGTTCTGAAAAAATACTACAGAGAGTTCATTCCGTGCGAAGATGTTCTGGCATGCGGGCTCCACAGCCTCAACCCTTGTCTCCACATACCGGGATGCATTATGAACGCCGGCCGTATAGAACGCTCCAAGGGGAATTTCTATCTGTATGAGGAAGGAATAACTCCTGCCGTAGCCGACGTCATGGAGGTGCTGGATGCAGAACGCGGCGCTCTCGTAAAGGCTCTGGGATATGATCTGATGACTGTGGCCATGGAGCTTGCGGAAGGCCGCCAGCCGCGAAGCATATGGGAAGAAGTAAACGGCTGTCCGACGCTGGAATTCATAAAAGGACCTACAAGTCTCAAAAACAGATACTTTACCGAGGATATACCTTACGGTCTCGTAGCCTGGTCGGAGCTGGGTAAAATGCTCAAGGTCCCTACTCCCCTGATAGATGCATTCATAGAGATCGGTTCCATCATAATCGAACAGAAGCCCCGTGAAACGGGCCGTACCCTGTCAAAACTGGGTATCGAAGATATGACCGTCGCCCAACTGAAAAAATACCTTGGGCATTAGTCAACAGGTCATATAACACGATAAAACAAAAACAGGCTGCCCTGCGGGCGAAAATATTTTTCGCAAAAGGGGGCGCCTGTTTTTAAATTACAGCAGTATATCTCTTACAGCAATGCCTCAAGATCCTCGTATTCAGGATCCTTATCTCCCATTTTCACACCCTCCGAGATGGCTTTCTGCAGCATGTGATGTCTTTTTCTCGTCAGCGGGAATCTCCATACCAGTATCAGCCCGGCAAGATAAAATACCGCCGGAAGGAATGTATTGAGGGACAATATGCTCAGTTCTGCTCCACCGCTCTGTACGGCTGCCGTTCCATCATAGCCGCCTATATTCAATACTATGCCCGACAGAAACATGGCCAGTGCGGCTGCAAAGGCTTCCGCCAGAGACTGGAGTGACATGATTGCTCCTTCCCGTCTTGTTCCGTTGATGTATTCATCCACCTCGCTGATATCATACATCATGGCAGGAAAGAGCTGCCAGTAACAGCAGCTGCCCATGCTTATAAAGAAAATGTATATCATCAGGTCAGCGAAATTTTCCATACCCTTGAAGCCATATATGACTCCCGTGATGATGGTGATGGCGCAGCCCAGCATGAAGGCTCCGCGTTTTTCCAGTCGATCGCTTATCAGCTTGATGACAGGCGCTGTCGCCATCCATATGATCGATGATACGAAATAAACGAGTGTCGATGTCGCCTCCGAATACCCCATGTTATATGTAAACAGATACATTTTACCCGTCGTCATCACCGTGTACGCGATCAGTGAAAGGATGCTTCCCAGCATGAGGAACCTTACGGTCTTCAATTTTATCAGACTGAAATACTCTCTGAATATATTGCTCAGCGATATTTTCTTTTTCTCAAGCTCCGGCCTGATACGCTCTGCACCCTCCGTCATTTTCCCTCCTATGAAAACGGTCAGGAATGCCGATACTCCCACTATTGCTCCTACAGACGCCCATGCAGCCTGTTTGCTGCTGCCTGCGGCTATTATCACGGCAACGATGGCTGTAGGCAATACAGAGCTTGCCAGCGAGCCCGCCGAATTAAAAAATGC
>JAETSS010000266.1 GCA_021769545.1 Eubacterium sp. | reverse complement strand
ACGATATGCCGGGGCTTTTCAGTGCTTCCAGAAACGAGCTGCCTGACGCATCACTACTGCTTTCGCTTCGGCAGATGTCTTCCGCTTCCCGGATCACTTCTTTAAGGGGTTTTTCTTCCTGTCTTTTTTTCACACGCTCTATGGTTTTCGCCGTGATCTCTTCCAAAATATTAGAAGCTTTCATACTTGCCTCCCTGCTATCTGTTGCTTTCTTCTATGAATTCCCTCAGCTTATTACGAGCCGATCCGTCGTCTATGAGGCGTTCTGCCATCCTTACGCCATTCTCGATGGAGTCAACTTTGCCTGTTATGTAAAGGGCTGCGCCTGCATTGAGGCATACCGCCTGCCTCTTTGCACCTGTTTCCTTTCCATCAAGGATGTCCATCGTTATCCGAGCGTTTTCCTGCGGCGTCCCGCCCGTAAGCTGTGATTTATCGCATCGCTCGTACCCGAACTGTTCAGGTGTTATCTCATATGACTGGAACCATCCGTCCTTTATCTCGCATACGCTGGTAGGAGCACACATGGATATCTCATCGAGACTGTCGCGTCCGTATACCACCATGCCTCTGCTCACTCCCAGCTTTGCCATTACCTGTGCCAGCGGCTCCACCAGCGATTCATCGAAAACTCCCATCAGCTCCATATTGGCTCCCGCAGGATTGCTGAGAGGTCCCAGTATGTTGAAAACGGTCCTGATACCCAGTTCCTTTCTTATAGGTGCCACGTATTTCATGGCCACATGATAATTCTGGGCAAACAGGAAACATATATTGATCTTTTCAAGCATCTTTGCGCTCTTTTCGGGAGGTATCGTTATATCCACTCCCAGCGCTTCCAGCACATCGGCAGCACCGGATTTTGACGACGCCGCTCTGTTGCCGTGCTTTGCCACAGGTACTCCCGCCGCTGCAATAACAAGAGATGATGTAGTCGAGATATTAAACGAATTGGAGCCGTCTCCACCCGTTCCCACGATCTCGAGAACGTCCATATCATGGAGCAGCTTGATACAGTGTGCTCTCATTCCCGCTGCCGATGCCGTGATTTCATCTATGGTCTCTCCCTTAAGCGACAGTGCGGTGAGATAGGACGACATCTGTACCGGAGTCGCTTCTCCGCTCATTATCTCATTCATGACTTCCTCTGCCATTTCATACGTAAGATCTTCTTTTTTCGCAAGCTTAAGTATTGCTTCTTTTATCATTTTCCAACTACCTCCATAAAATTCTCTATCATCTTTTTTCCCTCAGGTGTCATTACGGATTCGGGATGAAACTGTACTCCGAATATGGGGTATTGCTCATGTTCAAGTGCCATTATTTCCCCGTCATCGGCCTCTGCCGTGACCTTAAGCTCCTCCGGCAGACTTTCCTCTATGGCTGCCAGGGAATGATACCTTGCGGCTTTGAATTCAGGTCCCATTCCTTTGAAAAGCCTGCCCTTTCCGCCCTGATATACCTTGCTCTGCTTACCGTGCATCAGTTCCTTTGCATAGGATACCGTACCTCCGAATGCTTCGCATATTGCCTGATGTCCGAGGCATACTCCCAGCATCGGCAGATTTCCGGCAAAATACCTTATGGCTTCTATGCATATCCCCGCATCGGAAGGCTTACCCGGTCCCGGTGACAGTATCAATGCCTCCGGCTTCATTTGCTCTATTTCCTCTACCGTATATTCATCGTTTCGTATTACTTTGATATCTTTTTCCACAGACCCTATGAGCTGATAGAGGTTATAGGAAAAGCTGTCGTAATTGTCTATCAGTAAAATCATTTCAGTCCCTCCTTGGCTGTTTCTATGGCGCTGACCACGGCCTTAGCCTTATTGATACACTCGTTGAATTCGTTTACGGGAACGCTGTCCGCCACGATCCCTGCGCCTGAACGGATGCATATCCTGCCGTTTTTCTTGTACACTAGCCTTATGGCGATACACGTATCGAGATTTCCCGTAAAATCCAGATATCCGACGGCTCCGCCGTACACGCCTCTCTTGTCGCCTTCCAGCTCCTCTATTATCTGACATGCCCTGAATT
>JAETSS010000265.1 GCA_021769545.1 Eubacterium sp. | reverse complement strand
CAGACCTGATCGTTTCTGATATCCTCGATACCCTCCTTGATCATCTTACCGCCTATTATGCCAAGGATGATGAAGATCACTATCCCGGAATATCTCGTTATGAGTTCTGCGAAAATGCCGCTGGCATAATAACCTATCACAGGCATGATGAACTGGAATGCTCCAAAAAAAACAGGCATCGAAGCGTACGTTGCCTTATTCAGATTCTTATAAACCATTCCGTTGGTCATGGACACGGCGGCGGCATCCATGGCAAGCCCTACGCCTATCAACAGAATGTCTATCAAACTCATCGGCTCTTCCCCTTTCCGCTATCTCAGGATATATACACACGATTATACCATACATGACCTAGACTTTCCATCGTTTATAGTGTAAAATATCCTTTGTAGCTTTAGCAAAATCAACACTTTCCATCATTTATGAATTTGGAGGTCACTATTATGGATATTGTAATTTTTGACGGTTATACCATAAATCCGGGAGATTTGAGCTGGGACAAGCTGGATAAATTATGCGACAGACTCACCGTATTCGATGCGACGCCTATGGACAAGGCGCTGGCACGCATCGGAAACAGCGAGATACTTATGACAAGCAAATGCCCTATCACAAGGGAGTTCATGGAGCAGTGTCCGAATCTGAAATACATCGGATCCACCGCCACAGGATATAACAACATAGATGTTGCCGCCGCAGCCGACATGGGCATCGCCGTTACCAACATACCGGCATACTCCACCGACGCCGTGGCACAGCACACCATCGCACTGATCATGGAGCTTTCCAATAACGTGGGGCTCCACAACGAATCGGTCAAAAGCGGCCAGTGGACGGACAGCAAGTATTTCTGCTACTGGAAAAAGCCGATAATGCTGCTGGCCGGAAAATCCCTCGGTATCATAGGCTACGGTTCCATCGGCAAAAGAGTTGCCCAGATCGCAAGTGCTCTCGGCATGACGGTCAACATCTACAGTGAAGACCCTCAGGGCGCCATGAAATCGGATTTCGTTTCGCTCCACTGTCCTCTCACCGAGGATAACAAGCGGATGGTAAATACGGAATTCCTCGTCAACATGAAGCCGGGCGCCGTACTGATCAACACAGCCCGCGGCGGTCTCGTAGACGAAAGAGCTCTCGCCGACGCTCTCAGATCGGGATTCCTGAGTGCCGCAGCGGTAGACGTGCTGGAAACGGAGCCGCCTTCACCGGACTGTCCTCTGCTGGGGCTCGACAACTGCATCATCACACCGCACATAGCCTGGGCTCCTAAGGAGATGCGTCAGGCAGTCATAGATATTCTTGCCGAGAACCTGGAAAGCTGGCTCCGGGGCGGCAGGCTCAACAGAGTTGAGTGATCATCATCATTTACTGTTTTTAAGGAGGAGTTTCAATGAAACACAGAATTTTCGCACTGCTGCCGTTTTTCGTATTCGTGGTGATATTCGCGGGAGCAGGAATCATCAGCAAGGACTTTTACAGTATGCCTGCATACGTAGCCTTCATCATCGCGCTGTTCGTAGCGTTCCTGCAAAACCGCAAGGTGTCCTTTGACGAAAAGCTCAAGATCGTCGCCAAGGGTGCAGGGGATGTCAACATCATAACCATGGTGCTCATCTTTCTGGTGGCAGGAGCCTTCTCGGGCATCGTCACAGCCGCAGGCGGCGTAGAAAGCACCGTAAACTTCGGGCTTTCCATCATACCGCCTAAGTTCATGGTAATAGGTCTCTTCGTCATCGGCTGCTTCATCTCGCTGTCAATGGGTACCTCAATGGGAACTATCACAGCACTCGCGCCTATAGCACTAGGCGTATCGGAACAGACCGGCTTTCCTATCGCAGTATGCATCGGAGCAACAGTCTGCGGAGCAATGTTCGGCGACAACCTTTCCATGATATCGGATACTACCATCGCCGCTGTAAGGACACAGGGGTGTGAAATGAAAGATAAGTTCAAACAGAATTTCCTGATAGTCCTGCCGGCTGCCGTCCTCACAGCCGTGATCTTTTTCCTGAGGACCATGCACATGAGCTACGATCCTACTATAGG
>JAETSS010000264.1 GCA_021769545.1 Eubacterium sp. | reverse complement strand
TATTACGGCGACGCTTCTTATCTCAAAGCTGCTTTCAAAGACGGTTCTAAAGGGCATGCCTTCATCGTTCATTCTGGAGCTGCCGCCTTACAGAAAGCCCAAGATAGGAAGCGTGATTGTCCGCTCCATATTCGATAGGACCATCTTCGTACTGGGAAGGGCGGTTATGATCGCGGCTCCATTCGGTATAATCATATGGCTGCTGGCAAACATCGAGGTCGGAAACACTTCCATCCTCAATCACTGTACGGAATTTCTCGATCCCTTCGGCCGCCTGCTGGGCGTCGACGGCGTGATAATCATGGCCTTCATTTTAGGCTTCCCGGCCAATGAGATCGTGATACCTGTAATGCTGATGTGCTACATGTCCACGGGGACACTGACGGATTACAGCAGTCTCGCTCAGCTTCACGAGACTCTTGCCGGATGCGGCTGGACGCTGCAGACAGCGCTTTCGGTCATGATACTGTGCCTTTTCCACTTCCCGTGCGGAACTGCCTGTCTCACCATAAAAAAAGAAACAGGCAGCCTCAAATGGACTGCCTTTGCATTCATGCTGCCTACCGTCATAGGCGTTGGATTATGCTTCATCATAAATATGTTTTGTACGGTATTGCCATAGTTTTTTCAAAGAACTCGAAGGCCTCCATACCGTCCGAGGGCTTCGATACGAACCAGTCCTCATCCACAGCCTCCACCTGCAGACTGAACCTGCCGCCGCTTTCCGACACCTCCGCGCCGTTGTACAGCAGGCTGTCTACAAGAGGCTCCGTCACCTGCGCGAAGTCTACAGGTCGGGCGTAATAATACCAGTTTTCGCCGCCGCTTCGCCACATGCCGTCGTCTATGGCGCCGGAAACGATCTCGTACCCGTCGGCATCGTAGCTGCTGTCATACACAAGTCTGGCACGTATCCACAGCTTGCGGCAGGAGTTGTTTTTGATGGACGTATCGTCATTGAAAACAAGCTCCTCATCATGTTGACTGTCCTGTATTATCGTCTCCGCACCCATGGTCTCGGATGCATCCGATATCCACGTTTCGTATATTATTATACCACTGGTCATCATAAGAACGGTTATGCCCAATATCAACGCTGCTGAAATCCTGTCCATGCACTTTCCCTCCCTATCCTGATAAAAGCATAGCATCCGGGATTTTCGGCGGCAACAGCTTCCGTACTACATTATCTGCTATTATTCTACCTGATCTTCGCAAAAAAGGTTGCCGCAGGTGTCAGACCACGAGTGCGAAAGGATCGTCAAACATCATCAGATAACTACGATGCCGGCTACGAGGAACGCTACAGTGGCTATCCCTGCAGACAGCAGACAGTACGGAAGCTGGCTGAGAGCATGATCCATATTGTCTATTTTGCATACCGCAGATGTGAATACCGTAGCATCTGAATAGAAGCAGGCATGGCTTCCGAAGCAGCCGCCGCACGCTACAGCAGCCAGTATTATAAACGGATTGCAGCCTATGCTCATGGCTATCGGCACGATGATAGGTATCATAACGGCCGGAACGCCCCAGTTGCTTCCTGTAGTAAACGACAGTATCGCTACCACTACGAATGCCAGTGCCGGGAATATAACAGGGCTCAATACGGATTCAACGGCTCCGCTGACGTACTCAGGAAGTCCCATAGCCACGAGAGCATCTCTTACCATGAATGCGCCTACTATGATTATTATAGGTGAGATCATGTTCTTGAAGCCGCTCATGCAGTGCTTGCAATAATCGCCGAAGGACATTACCTTGAGCGGTATGTACATTACTGCACATATGGCGATGGCGATCATGGCGCCTTCCATGAACATCCCTCTTATAGCCCATACCACCAGTATTGCCAGCGGTATAAGGAAAAGCAGTATCTTCCATGTCGCGACATCTGCGATCTCTTCATCGGTCTCGGCCGAATTCAGCGCAGTGCTTCTGTCACTGTAGACATGTCCGCCGCCGTCAACTCTCTCATAGGCTTTCTTCATGGCTCCCAGCTTAGGCAGGAACCCTGCTGAAAACAGGAATACCACCAGTATCGCGGCCATGGAA
>JAETSS010000263.1 GCA_021769545.1 Eubacterium sp. | reverse complement strand
GCATTCTCATCCGCCACTTTTCCTTCAATCATGACTTCCAGAATCCTGCCAACCATGCTCTCCGCCTTTTCAAAGGCTATATCCTGCTGGAGTTCCATGAGTTCATCCCGTCGCTCGGCTCTGACTTCTTCCGGAACCTGATCCGGAAATGAGGCTGCCGGAGTATCCTCCTCAGCCGAATAGGCAAATACGCCCAGCCGGTCGAATTCCATCTCGTCCACAAATTCCATCAGTTCCTCATGATCCTGCGGCGTCTCGCCGGGAAAACCGGAAATCAGGGTGGTGCGCAGAACGATATCGGGTATCTCCTCCCTGAGACGGGCTATCCGCTCCTTAAGCTCCTCCCGGCTGGTCTTCCTTCCCATACTTTTTAAGATACGGTCGCTGGCATGCTGAATCGGAATATCGAGATAATGGCAGACCTTTTCCTCCTCTTTGATTACCTGAACCAGTTCCTCCGTAATCTCCTCCGGATAACAGTACTGAACACGGAGCCATTCAATGCCCGGTATCTCTGCCAGCCGTCTTAGCAGCTCAGGAAGCATCTTTTTACCGTAAAGGTCCGTTCCGTATAGCGTAGTCTCCTGCGCCACCAGTATCAATTCCTTCACGCCCTGTCCGGCGAGCTGTCCCGCTTCCGTCAGAAGACGTTCCATCGGCACGCTGCGGTAAGGGCCGCGGAGAGACGGAATAATACAGTAAGTACAGCGCTTATTACAGCCCTCTGATATTTTCAGAAACGCATAATGGCCCCCCGTCGTGACAATCCGCTTTTCGCTGACCTCAGGAAGGGCTGAAAGATCATGGAAACAGACTGCCTGCTCCCCTGAAAGCGCTTTGTTCAGTACATTCGATATCTCATCATAGGTGGAGGTACCCAAAATTCCATCCACCTCCGGTATCTCTTTGATGATCTCTTCCTTATAGCGCTGCGCCATACAGCCGGTGACGATCAGCGCCCGGCACTTTCCTGATTTTTTGTACTCCGCCATCTCGAGGATTGTATTCACGCTCTCCTCTTTCGCATCATTTATAAAGCAGCAGGTATTAATCAGAATTATATCTGCTTCATTCTCATCGTCGGTAAATGTATGGCCGTCCTTATTTAAAAGTCCAAGCATCATCTCCGTATCCACCAGGTTCTTGTCACAGCCCAGGGAAATACAAAGTATTTTCATTCTTTCACTCCAATCAATTTTTTGTACATTCAGCGGTAACCTGCGCGTTCCGCGCACAAATCACCGCCAATCAGCGATAACCTGCACGCTCCGCGCACAGGTCACCGCCAATCAACAAAAGCCATCTCCTTGCACTTAAAAAGCGCGAGACGGCCTTCTTCATTAGTATTCGATCTCATCTTCAGGAGTATTATCGTCGTTGATAATCTTAACTTTGGATTGGTACAGCTCGTCGATAGCAATTGAAAGCGGTTTTCTGGCATCGGCCGGTACGGCGGACTCTTCCCCCGCGATCAGCTGTCTTGCGCGTTTTGCTGTCGCAATCACGATTGAATAACGGCTCTGTATCAGCGGCTCATCACCAGGCTCCACACCGCTGTTCACCACTTTAATTAAATCATTATAGGATGGACGTAACATCATAATTATTCAGGCTCCTTTCAAAAGTCCTTCATTTCTTCTCTGATTGTTCTGATTAAGTTTAAATGATTCCCTACCCTTGCATGCATTGCCTGTATCAGGCCGTGCATCCTGTCGACGCATTCGTCAATCTCGTCGTTTACAAGGAGAAAATCATAATCTTCAATTCCTTCTGCCTCTTTGGCAGCTCTTGAGAGCCTTGCATTGATCGTCTCAACCGGCTCTGTCCCTCTTTTTACGAGACGGCGGCGAAGCTCCTCTGCGCTGGGCGGAGTTACGAATATAAGCACCGCTTCCGGGAATTTCTGCTTAATTTTAAGCGCTCCCTGAATCTCGATCTCCAGCAGCACGTCTTTTCCAGCTTCCATGCCGGAGGTGACATACGCCTTCGGCGTTCCATAATAATTCCCGACATACTGGGCATACTCCACCAGCTCGTCGTTCTCTATCATCTGTTCAAATT
>JAETSS010000262.1 GCA_021769545.1 Eubacterium sp. | reverse complement strand
GCGTACTTCATGACGTGCTGATCGTCATATCGTTCTATGCCATATTCAACATCACCGTCAACAATCCGTTTATTGCAGGTATATTGACGGTAGTGGGATATTCCATAAACGATACCATCGTTATATTCGACAGGATACGTGAAAACATCAAATACATGAGAAAGGGCAATACGGAGGAGATCATAGACAGGAGCATAACCCAGACTCTGGGAAGATCGCTGATGACATCTCTTACGACCCTCATAGTGATGATACCGCTGGCTATCGTGGCAGGCGAGGTCATAAGGGAATTCGTTATCCCTCTTATGGTGGGTATCATAGCAGGTGCATATTCATCAATAAGCATATGCAGTCCTCTCTATTATGAATTCACGCGACCGGGCAAGCTTTCGGATTACGAAAAGCACGTAAAGGCCAACCAGAAGAAGGCTCTTAAGGAAAGCAGGAAGGCTGCGCTGGCTGAGCCTGAGAATAAGGGTGCCGAACCTGAGCTTAAGGACGCCGGTAAGGAAGCTGCCGCACCTGAGAAGACGGAAACGAAGAAGCCTGATAAGGCAAAGACGAAGAACAATGAAAAAAGATCCAAGAGATATGTAAAGGGAAATAAGAAATAGAGGCAGCGGTACATGAAGAAAAGACGCGAATTCTTAGATACAATTTTAAAATTTAATTCAAAATACGATATCGACTTTATCGCCAAGGCATATGATGTTGCCGAGGAGATGCACAAGGGGCAGCTGAGAAAATCGGGAGAACCGTATCTGATACATCCCATGGCGGTAGCCGAGATACTGGCTGATCTGGGCATGGACGAGGAGACCATAGTAGCGGGACTACTTCACGACGTCGTCGAGGACACCGAATATACCAGAGATGATCTGGTGAGGGACTTCGGCACGGAGGTGGAGCTTCTGGTAGACGGAGTCACCAAGCTGGGCTCCCTGAGATTTAAGAACAAGGAAGAACGTCAGGCGGAAAACCTGAGGAAGATGTTCCTTGCCATGTCTAAGGATATCAGGGTACTGATAATAAAGCTTTCCGACAGGCTCCACAATCTGCGCACCATCAACTACATGACCCACGATAAGATAATCGAAAAGTGCAGAGAGACGCTGGATATCTACGCGCCTCTTGCTGCAAGACTCGGTATATACGCCATGAAGATGGAGCTTGAGGATATCGCCCTTAAGTTCCTCGAGCCTGAGGCTTACTACGATCTTGCAGAGCAGGTCAGCGAGCGAAAGGGCGAGAGGGAAAACGCCATCAACGTCGTAGTTGAAAAGATAAAGAAATCCCTGGACGAGATAGAGATAAAGTACGACATATACGGCCGTTCCAAGCATTTTTACAGCATATACAAGAAGATGAAATATCAGCATAAGACCATAGACGAGATATTCGATCTCATGGCTGTAAGGATAATAGTGGAAAACGTAAGAGACTGCTACGCTGTGCTGGGGATGGTCCACACCATGTGGACGCCGATACCGGGCAGGTTCAAGGACTATATCGCCATGCCGAAGCCAAACATGTATCAGTCCCTCCATACCACGGTGATCGGAGAGACAGGCAAGCCATTTGAGATACAGATCAGGACATATGAGATGCACAGGATCGCCGAATACGGTATCGCAGCTCACTGGAAGTACAAGGAGGGCATCGAATCCGATAAGGAAGAGGTAAAGCTGTCGTGGCTCAGACAGGCGCTGGAATGGCAGAAGGATGTCAAGGATCCAAAGGAATTCATGGAATCCCTCAAGATGGATCTGTTCTCAAGTCAGGTGTTCGTATTCACACCGCAGGGAGACGTCATAGAGCTTCCGGCAGGATCGACTCCCCTTGACTTCGCATTCAAGATACACTCGGATGTAGGATGCAAATGCGTGGGAGCCAGAGTCAACGGCAAGATGGTGACGATAGATCATCGCCTTGAGAACGGCAACATCATCGAGATCGTGACCTCGCCAAATGCCGCAGGTCCCAGCATCGACTGGCTCAAGATAGCCAAGAGCAGTTCGGCCCGAAACAAGATAAGACAATGGCTCAAGAAGCAGGATAAGA
>JAETSS010000261.1 GCA_021769545.1 Eubacterium sp. | reverse complement strand
CAGTTTCCTCCTGCTCTGCTTCCCAGATGCAGTTTCCTTCCGGTGTGATCACCTGCGAATGTCCATAGAGATGAGTTCCACCGAAATATCCCGTTCCGTTGGTGCATACCATGTATGCCTGATTCTCCAGCGCTCTCGCATAATGGATATGCTGATTGAGATTGAACAGTTCCTGTGGGTCCATCGTCAGCTTTACCAGAACTTCCGCTCCCATCAGCGTTTCATTTCTCGAGATTTCAGGGAAGTTCATATCGTAGCATATCTGTACGCCCACCTTTGTATCTCTTTCGGGTATATCGAATACCAGATATTCTCTTCCCGGCTCGGCCGCATCCTCACCCGGTCTCCACGGCGCCATCTTTCTGTATTTTCCGATCAGCTTTCCTTCCGGATTGAAAACCACAGCGGTGTTATAGAATCTGCCCTCAGGAAGGCTTGGATCGATCTCATACATCGTTCCCGGAATAAAATAGATATGGTGCTTCTTCGCGATGGAGGAAAAGTATTCCGTCATAGCTCCAGGAATGGTGTCCGGCGTGAAGGCCGATATGCATTCGACACCTACTACAAGATCGGGCTTATGGTAACCCTGCATCAGCTTTTCCGTTTTTTCCTCTATGTACTCAAGGTTTGCTGCCGTGTCCTTAGTACATGGTATCTGTAAAATTCCAACATTTAAAAATCTTCCCATTTGTTTTGACCTCTCTTTTCTTTAAAAATATCTTGAAAATAGTGGATCATATCGAGAGCGGACTGCGATTGTACCGTCGCCGTACCGTCATACTTTCCCACTCTGCAAGTATAAAAAGCAACTTGCATGCCAAACGACAAAAAAAGCATGAAAAATCTGATAATTTCTCCATGCTTTCCTTATTATGATATTCAAATTTCAACGTTATCGCTTTTTTTGATTTTTTAGTATGACCTTCTTTTTATCAGTTTATAAGCGTTTTTGCAGCCGCGACAGCAGCTAATACTGTGGTTTTTCGCTATGCCCGCCGCCATACTGTAACATTTTGTTTACTGCTTATTTTCGCATCCTTCATCTTCCGGTGTAGCATCTGCCGCGATATTCCCAGTTGATCGGCCGCTTTCGTTATATTGCCGTCATGCTTTCTCAGAGCCTCTCTGATCGCATAGCGTTCAGTCTCATCCTTTATCTGCCTGAGGGTCTTGCCTTCGTCAAACATGAACATTTTAGGCTCGTTCTTTACGATCTTCTTCTCAAAATCGACGAAATGCTCCAGCTTCAGCTCATTCTCATAACAACGGTTAAAGGCTCTCTCCAGAACGTTGTTGAGCTCCCTTATATTTCCGGGCCATTCATGTTCCATCAGCAGATCATATACTGCCGGCTCCACCGATTCTATCGCCTTAACGCCACGCTCCGAGCTTTTGTTCAGGGTCTCGATCAGACTGAGAGATATCTCTGGGATATCCTCCTTCCGCTCTCTCAGCGGTGGTACGTTTATCTCGATCACGTTCAGCCTGTAATACAGATCCTTCCTCATCCTGTTTTCCTTCACCATGATCTCCGGATCCTGGTTTGTCGCTGCAATTACTCTGGTGTTGACGGGGATCGCGAAATCTCCTCCTACATGATATATCTCCTTTTCCTGCAGGAACCGCAGTATTTTAGCTTGCATATTCAGCGTTAGATTGTCCACCTCATCGAGGAATAAAGTGCCCTTGTTGGCGATCTCCACCTTGCCGAATTTTCCGCCTTTTTTTGCACCTGTAAAGCTGCCTTCATCATAGCCGAACAGCTCGGATTCAAAAAGCTCGTTGGGTATCGCCGCGCAGTTAAGGCTGACGAAATGGAACAGGCTTCGCTGACTCAGCTTGTGTATGGAATGCGCCACCAGTTCCTTTCCGGAACCCGTCTCTCCTGTGATCAGCACTGTCGAACCGCTCTTGGCCGCGGCTCTTATATCACTCTTAAGTCTATCTATCGCCGGACTCGAGCCTTTGATATCATCGATGGAATATTTGGCCTTCTTGTGATCTGCCGAAGCCCGCTTGATGGTGATATTTTCCATATCGCCCACGGAGTTGACCTGCTCGA